>CAJXVL010000018.1 GCA_913061205.1 uncultured Flavobacteriaceae bacterium
GTTGGATTATCATTGGTTTTATTAATCTTTATCACAATGCCTATTTTTATTTATAGAAGATGGAAAAATAAAGATGTTAAAGACTACATGCTAACCAAAGAAAACATAGAAAAGATGCGTGATTATAATGATTCTAAGTGATTATATTTGGATAAAATGATGATACAGGAAATGAGTCTTTTTTTTAATTTAAATTTCTTTTTTCAATAAAAAAATTTTTGAGAATTTGAGAACATTCCTCTGCTAACACACCTCCATTTATCTTTGTTTTTGGATGCAACTTTGTGTTTAAATTTATACAACCCCGTTGCTCGTCTCTTGCTCCATAAATAATTGTTGCTATTTGGCTCCAAAATAATGCACCCGCACACATTTGACAAGGCTCTATGGTCACATATAAAGTACAATTCAACAAATACTTGCCTCCTAAAAAATTTGCAGCAGATGTGATTGCTTGCATTTCAGCATGAGCGGTTACATCATTTAAGGTTTCTGTTAAATTATGACCACGAGCAATTATTTGATTTTCACAAACTATAACTGCTCCAATTGGAACTTCCCCTTTTTTATAGGCTTCTTTAGCTTCAATTAAAGCTTGTTTCATAAAATAATTATCGTCGAAGGGTAGTATCAATTTATTATTATTTATCTATTATTTTACACCAAGTGATTCAAAAATAAAAATATTTAATAGATGAATTACTTATAAACAAGTTTTGTTCGCAACGAAAATACAAATTAACTAAATAACAAATCTTTAATAACTGTATCTTTGTAGAGTGCCAAATTCAATTTTAAATACAATTCAATTACCTAAAGATCTTCGAATAGTTTTGCAGCAAGACTTACCAAAACTTGCTAAAGAAATTAGAGAAATGATTATTAAGATGGTAGCAACTAAAGAAGGTCATCTTGGTGCTAGTCTTGGAGTTGTAGAATTAACCATAGCACTTCATTATGTTTTTAATACTCCCGAAGATATCATCGTTTGGGATGTTGGTCATCAAGCTTATGGGCATAAGATATTAACAGGTAGAAAATCTAATTTTAATACCAATCGCCAATTAAATGGAATTAGTGGTTTCCCAAAAATAAGTGAAAGTAAATACGATGCTTTTGGCACTGGTCATAGTAGTACTTCTATTTCTGCAGTTTTAGGAATGGCAATAGCCTCTCGATTAAAAAAAGACTTTCAAAAACAACATATTGCTGTTATAGGTGATGCCTCTATTGCGAGTGGAATGGCATTTGAAGCTTTAAACCATGCAGGAGTTAGTAAAACCAATTTATTGGTTGTTTTAAATGACAATGCTATCGGTATTGATCCAAGTGTGGGTGCTTTAAAGCAATACTTATTGAAAGTAACTTTAGATAAAACTCCTAATACAGATAATATATTTGAAGCATTAAATTTCAATTATTCTGGTCCAATAGATGGTCATAATTTAAGTGGTTTAATTTCAGAACTAAAGCGTTTAAAAAACATTGAAGGTCCCAAACTATTACATATTATCACGAAAAAAGGAAAAGGATTAAAACAAGCAGAAGAAAACCAAGTACTTTATCATGCTCCAGGTAAATTCAACGCAATAACTGGAGAATTACATCCAAAAAAAGAAACCAAACAAGCTCCAAAATATCAAGATGTTTTCGGAAAGACATTAGTAGAATTGGCTACTTTAAATGAAAAGATAATAGGAATAACTCCTGCCATGCCAACCGGAAGTTCTCTTAGGTATATGATGAATGAACTTCCCGAACGTGCTTTTGATGTTGGTATTGCAGAACAGCATGCAGTTACCTTCTCTGCAGGAATGGCTTCACAGGGATGTATCGTCTTTTGTAATATCTATTCTACTTTTCTACAAAGAGCTTATGATCAAATAATTCATGATGTATGTTTACAAAACTTACCGGTCATCTTTTGTTTAGATCGAGCGGGCGTGGTTGGTGAAGACGGAGCAACACATCACGGAATTTTTGACATCAACTATTTACGGTGTATTCCAAACCTCATCGTTTTTGCACCTAGAAATGAAGTAGAACTTCGAAATATAATGTATACTGCTCAATTAGGTTTGAAAAATCCTATTGCAATAAGATATCCAAGAGGAAGGGGAAAGTTATTAGATTGGAGAAAATCTTTTTCAAAAATTGAAATAGGAAAAGCTGTTTCTATAAAAGAAGGTGAAAATATAGCAATTTTAACGATTGGTACGGTAATAAATAATGTTATCAATGCTATTGAAAATTGCTCAATAGCTTTTGAAATTTCTTGTTATGACATGCGTTTTATAAAACCATTAGACGAAAATATTTTACACATCATATTTAAAAAATACAAAACAATTATTACTGTTGAAGATGGAATACTTTTAGGAGGTTTTGGAAGTGCTATTTTAGAATTTGCAGCCAAAAATAATTATCATACTCCTATTAAAAATCTTGGTATTTCTGACAAATTTCCAGGTCAAGGAACTATTGATGAATTACATGAAATCGCTGGTATTTCAAGCAATAAAATCTCGCAAACTTTAAATTCTTACCTATAAAAAAAACTGCCTTAATTAAAAGGCAGCTTTTTAAAATTATTCAATTTCTTATTATTTAGTTGATAATAAGTTTTGCTGTATGACTGTAATCAACACCTTCGATTTGCATAATGTACATCCCAGAACTTAAGTTTTGAGCATTTATAGAAACCGTGTTTTGTAAGTTAACATTTGTGTTATGTACTTTTCTACCGTTGATGTCATAAATGGATACGTTAGCATCTCCAAAATCTAATAATGGTTTGATCTTTATATTTCCATTTGATGGATTAGGATAAATAATAAACTTATTATCTAAATTAGTATCATTAATGCCTAAACCTTCACATTCTGCAGGAATATCAAAAGCTGCTGTCCCATCTGTAACGCTACTTGGAGAACCTTGAGTAGCACCAGACCCTAAGCCTCTTCTTGCAAAAGTTTCCCATATCAAACATTTGTTTTCTCCACCATATGCAAGTTCATCTGCTTCTATGATAGCATCTCTACCACTCTCAAATCCAGGAGCACAAGGTTGTAATTTCATCCCGTCAAGAACTAATTGCATGGCGATATTGTTTCCTCCTGTACCATTAAACATGTCTTCATCATATCCATATACGTCAATTAAATCCCAGGTTAAATCCCAAAGCATTGTTGCCCATATTGTTCCAACTGCGTGAACTTGCCCACCTGTAGCAGGTAAATCTGAATAGGTAAGTGGATTCTCGATCATGTCTCTACTATACTTATATTGACGAATTCCACCACCATCTAAACCTTGTCCTGCAGAATAAGTAGCCATACCTCTGCCGTCGTCCGCTTGGTCTCCAACCTTCATGGTTATTATTAAACCTAGGTAGTCACTCCAACCTTCTCCCATTTGCTCAGCATTGTTTAAACAACCTGTGTTGTTTCCACCTCCTGTTAAACGGTTTGAAATTCCATGACCATATTCATGAGCAATAATTTCATTATCAAGGGACGCATCAATCATTGGACCTACCGTTACACCATTGATGGTTGCATTAACCGTTCCGGTTAATAATTGTTCTATGATGGCCTCACCATCCATATTGTTTACCATAAATAATGGAATAGTAACTTGATCTCCTACAGCTCCAGGTGCCATTGTAATGGCTTCACCCTCTACATTATTTACCATAATTACCGCAACAGCTCCTTCATTTTCAGCTGCTAATGCTTTAAAACCAAATTCACAAGCACCTCTTCTAATTACAGCGATTTTTCCAACTAAGTCTACTCCATTAATAATAGGATCACAGGCATCATAAATATCTCCTGTAGCTCCATCATCTTCTACCAATACTAAATCCTCTGTTAAGTCAACGATTTCACCACCGAAAGCTGCTGGCACTCCCTCATAATTACCTGCTAAAGGGCTATCATTTATGGTTAATAAAGATCCAGAAATTACTGCACCATCCCACAAAAACATTTGCATTCTTGGTTTTCCTCCATCTCCGGGAGTTGCAAAATTTGCGTTATTGGTTCCACTTCCGTCTTGAGCATCTGCATACACAAAATCATTACCATTACCACCATTACCATAGTTATTTTGTTGGAAATTTCCACTAGCTTCATCAAAACCATATTCATAAAATATATCATGAAGCATGTTGTTCAGGTAAAATAAATTAGTAATAGAAGCATCTAAAGAAAGAGCCGGATCTTGAGTAAAATCAAACTCAAAATCAAAAATTAATTCCGCTGTCCCTTCTGGAGAAAAGCCTGTTCCATTATTACCATTTTCGTCTTCTTGAGCCCAAACATTATTCCCTCTAGTTATTGTGAATTCTGGTCCTGCATCACCGTCAGTATCATGCCATCCATAAGGGGATCCAACTCCTAGAGCTGAAGGATCTTCAATTATTGAGAAACCACCATCATCTGGACTTTGATTCGGTAATGCAATTGCATTGTATATTGCACCATCAGTTAAAGAAGCCATTGTTGCATCTTCTTTAGAAAATAATACACTATTTTCTGTATGTGATGAATCAGAATTATTTTTATGTTCTCCAAAACTACAACTCACCACCCAGTCTCCTAAATTTAATATAGTTCCGCTTACTGCATCTACACGTACACTATAATAATGACTTGCATCTAATACATAGATACTAAGGTCCCATGCTAATTGTAATGAACCATCCTCCATTTTTTGGAAAACTAATTTTACTGGAATATTTTCTAAAGAGATAGTCCCATTAGAATAGATAAAAGAATTTACAGAAACTGTTTCTAATAATTCAAGATTTGTAGGGCTGTTAATACCTAATTCTAAAGCTGCATTCCCAATTGCTGTAGCAGCAGAAATGGCAGGTGTTGTCGTGTTAACTTTTTGTGACACATCTTTAGAAAAAGATAAACTTGCATTTTTTACTTGTCCATTTTTTATTGCAAAAGACGAAACTGAATTAAAAATTTCAATTCCTTGGTATTGTTGAACAACATAAACGTTTTCAACATCCATGCTTTTAGAATAACTATGCCTGTCTATAACGATATCCTCAATATCTTGAGACTGTAAACTTAATTCTGATTGGTTTGAATTTAAATACGTATTTATAGAGCTACTAAAGTCCTGTCCAAAAACAGAGCCAGCAACCATAAATACAAACATGTAAAGTAATTTTTTCATATGAGATTTTTTATATTAATTATATCTTTGTAAATATAAAACATCTAAACTTAATAATACCCTACTTAATTAATAGAAAATACTTAAAGTCAATTAATTGCATAAAAAAACTGATTTGCTGTCAATAATTACTTTTATCTTATAAGTATCTTTTCTATTAAAAAAAATTAAAGATTTCCATTAATTTTCTGGAATATTAACATGGCATTACCATCTGTAAGTCTAGATATGTAATTACAGCTTTCAATTAGGTATTGATAAGTGGTATAATTTTCATTGGTATTAAATGACAAATCGTTTAATACTAGTGAATCAAATGGTGTTAAAGAATCATTAAATACGTTTTCAACAGCAGTCGTATAAACATCCAATAAAGTATTAAGAATCTTATATCCTGCGATTTCTTTATCGATTACTTCGGTGCTTTTATATATTTTTTGAACACTTATTTTTATGATATCAGCTACTTGAGCTTTATACTTACTCTTATCTAATAGTGATGTTGTGAATTCTCCATTTAATATGTTTTCTTCGTTTTCTATAAAAACAGCGGCAGCTTCAGCTACCAAAGTATTGATGGCTAAGGAACGTAAATATGCTAGTCTATCTGTAGATTTTATTAAACTAGTGTATTTTTTTGTATTTATATTCTCTTTTACTAAGTTGATAAGATATTCCAATGCAAATTCTTCTTCAATAAGTCCTAAATTGATACCATCTTCAAAATCAATAATTGTATAACAAATATCATCTGCTGCTTCCACTAAAAAAGTTAATGGGTGCCGATGATAACTTAGATCTTTTTGTTCACCTCTTTTCTGCAATCCTAATTCCTGTGCTACTGCTCCAAAAAAATCTTTTTCAGATTGAAAAACTCCATATTTTTTATCGGCAATATGACTGGTTGGATTTTTAGGTAACGATTCTTTGGGATATTTCATAAAAGCACCAAGGGTTGCAAAAGATAAACGCAAACCTCCTTCTACTCCATTTTTTGATTCTGAAAGTATTTTAAACCCGTTGGCATTCCCTTCGAAGTCAATTAAATCTTGGTATTCTTTATTTGTTAATTGTGTTTTGAATCGTTTACCATTTCCATTTAAAAAATAATTACCAATTGCTTTTTCACCGCTATGTCCAAATGGAGGATTCCCAATATCATGAGCTAATGAAGCTGCAGCTACAATTGCACCAAAGTCGTTACTTTGATACCCATGAACTGTATGTAATTGTGGGTGTTTTTCTAAAACTGCTTTTCCAATAGTTCTACCCAAAGAACGACCCACCACAGATACTTCTAGGCTATGAGTAAGGCGAGTATGAACAAAAGATGTTTTTGACAAAGGTATTACTTGAGTTTTATCTTGTAGACTTCTAAAAGCTGAAGAGAAAATAATCCGATCATAATCTACATCAAAACCCAAACGGGTTTCATCCTGTTCTATTCGCAATCTTTTATTTGTATCACCTTGTCTTCTTAATGATAATAACTGTTCCCAATTCATCATACCAATTTTTTATTATGCAATATACTATATATAAGTTCTTTTTCAATAAGTTTTATAAGTAACGTTAATTTAACCATAAGATCACCTATTGTTAATTTTTAGATAACACAAACTTTACAAAGTGAATGTTTATTTGCAGTAATAAAACTAACAAAAATTAAAAACTAACAAAAATGAAAAAAGTATTATTATCAATTTTTACAATAACAATCATAGGATTGTTTTCTAGTTGCAACAGCGATGATGACGGAGTTATCATACCCGTAGATCCGATTTCAGAAGAAACAGATAGAATATTACAAGGTCAAATCACTTCAGATAAAACATTAACGAATGATTTGATTTGGGAAATTGAAGGAAGGGTAACTGTAACTGCAGGTGTAACATTAACCATCGAAGCAGGGACTATTATAAAAGCTTATGCAGGAAGTGGTGCTAATGCTTCTGCTTTAATTATAGCAAGAGATGCTAAGATAATGGCAAATGGTACGTCTAATAATCCAATTATTTTTACTTCAACTGCAGACAATATACAATTAGGTCAAACTGCAGGTGGAAATTTAACAGAAAATGATCGTGGATTATGGGGTGGTCTTATAGTATTAGGGAATGCTAATATATCCGTTGAAGGAAATGCTACAGAAACTCAAATAGAAGGAATTCCTGCTAGTGACACCAATGGATTATATGGAGGAAACAATAATTCTGATAATTCTGGTGAAATTAATTTTATATCTATTCGTCATGGTGGAGCTGAAATTGGAGAAGGAAATGAAATTAACGGCCTTACTTTAGGTGCTGTTGGTTCAGGTACAACAATCTCTAATGTTGAGGTAGTTGCAAATGTAGATGACGGAATTGAATTTTTTGGAGGATCTGTAAATATGTCTAATGCTTTAGTATGGGCACAAGGAGATGACGGTTTAGATATTGACCAAGCTTATTCTGGAACAATCAGTAACTCTGTTGTGATTTTAGGGGATATCTCTGATCATGCTATGGAAATTGATGGCCCAGAAGGTGCATTAGAAGGTAGTTTTAATTTAAATGGCATAACTTTAATTGGCAATCAAAATACTGAAAATGGCGAATATGCTGACTATAGAAGTAATGCAATGGGAACTTCTAACAATGTATATGCAATTGGGTTTAAGGATTCTTCAGATGTTGAATTAGATAACGATGGTGTTGCTACAAATTATAACAATGGAAAATTACAATTTGGAATTTGGCAAATTGTACTGCCTGTAGGGGTTACAAATGTTCAAGATTTATTTGTAAATAAAGCTGAAAATGTAATAGTTTCAGGATTTGGAGATGATGCACAAGCAGTTTCTGGGGGAGGAACTGTAGGTGCAAACCTTTCAGATTTTGAGTGGACTTACACAAATGCTAAAGGAGCTTTATAGTTTATTTTAATTAACCAAAAAATAAGTTATTACAAACTCGTCCCCAAGTTTTGGGACGAGTTATTTTTATTATAAGACAACTATGAAAAAATCAATTACACTTACAATAATAGTAGGATTATTATCCTTTATAGCCTTTGCACAATCTGGAATAATAACTGGAACTGTTAACGATGGTGAATACAATGACATATTACCATTTGCAAATGTTATTATAAAGGATTCACAACGTGGAGCACTAAGTGATTTTGAAGGTAAATACTCTTTAGAATTAAAACCCGGAATATATACTGTACAATTTTCATTTGTAGGCTATCAAACGCTAGAAATAAATGAGGTAATTGTAAAAAATGGTGAAACTATAGTTGTCGATGTCACTTTAAAAGCATCAACAGCTAAATTAGATGAAGTAATAATTACAACATCCTTAAAAAGAAATACCGAAGCTTCTATTTTACATTTACAGCGAAACTCTGTTAAACTAATTGATGGGTTATCGCTAGAAAGCATAAAAAACTCAGGTGCTAGTGATATTGCTTCTGCTGTTAAAAATATTCCTGGGGTTTCTGTTCAAAGGGGTAAATATGTATATGTTAGAGGCCTAGGAGATCGATACACAAAGACCTCATTAAACGGAGTAGATGTACCAGGTTTAGATCCTGATAGAAATACTTTGCAATTGGATTTGTTTCCATCTTCAATTTTAGAAAATGTGATTGTGAGCAAATCTTCCACTGCCGATCAAGGAGCAGATTTTACTGGAGGAGCTATTAATATAGTTACTAAAGATATTCCTAATAAAGAAGGGTATAGTGCATCTTTAGGTCTCGGTTATAACTCAGATTTTCATTTCAATAAAAACTATTTAACTTATAAAGGAAGTAAAACAGATTTTCTAGGCTTTGATAATGGATTGCGAGATAATCCAATCCCTAGCCAGCAATACATCCCTTTACCTCAAGAAAATGGAGAAGTTGTGGAAATATTAACTAAAAGATTTACAAAAAATCTAGCTGCCCGAAGAGAAACTAGTTTTATGGATTATAATTTTTCTTTTACTGCTGGAAATCAATTTGATGTTGGAAATAACAAATTAGGCTATGTAGCCGCTATATCTTATCGAAATGAAACTCAATATTTTTCACAATATATAGACGGTCAAGTTTTTAGAAAGAATGTGAACCCAACAATTTATGAACTAAATACAGATAGAACTCAACAAGGCGAAGGAGGTACTAATAATGTATTAATAAGCGGTATTGCTGGATTATCGTTTAAAACTGAAAAGTCTAAATATAAATTTAATATACTTCATATTCAAAATGGAGAATCTAAAGCTTCCATTTTTAATCAACAAAATAGAATCCAGAATTCAAATCAAATTAAAAAAGACAACTTAATTTATACACAGCGTTCCATCACTAATTTATTACTTAATGGAAAACATTCGATAGATCAAGAATCTAATTGGACTTTAGATTGGAAACTCTCTCCTTCTTTAGCATTAGTATATGATAAAGATTTTAGAGTAACTCCTTTTAAAGTTTCTATAGACGAATTAACAGGGATTGAAACCTATACCATAGAACCTAGTGAATCAGGATTACCAACTAGAATTTATAGAGATTTAAATGAGGGGAACATAGTTAGTAATATAGACATCATTAATAAACATACATTTCTTGGAAAAGAAGCTAAACTTAAATTAGGAGTTGGTTACGCTTATAAAACTAGAAATTTTGTAGTTGAAAGGTTTTCATTTCCATTATTAAATATTGTTAGTGATTTTGCAAATGGAGATCCAGATCAAATATTAGCGGATCAAAACATATATGATGCATCAATAAATAGCGGTGTATTTGTAAGAAGAGATTCTGGGATTTCAGATACTTATGATTCACAAATGAGTATTGCTTCAGCATATGCATCTGAAGAATTTAAAATAACAGACTGGTTTCAAGCAGTAGTTGGATTGCGTTTTGAAAAATTTCAACTAGTTTATACTGGTGAAAGACAAGATGGAACAAAGTTAAATAAGGCTACCATTTTAGATAAATCTGATTTTTTCCCCTCTACAAATTTAATATTTGACTTAAATGAAGAAGGTTCACAAAAAATTAGAACTTCATATGCAAGAACTACAGCAAGACCTTCCTTTAAGGAAGCTTCTTTAGCAGAAATATTTGACCCAATTAATAATACTTTTTTTATAGGAAATATTAATATTCAACCAACCTATATAAATAATTTTGATTTGCGGTATGAAAAATATGGAGAAAACGGAGACTTTTATGCTATTAGTGGTTTTTACAAATCGTTTAAAGACCCTATAGAGCTTTCGTTTATTAGAAGTGCTACTGGTCAATTTACCCCTTTAAACTTAGGAGATGCTATCGTATATGGTACTGAAATAGAAATACGGAAAAATTTAGGGTTTATTCCAGGTTTGGAAAAATTTAGAATAAATACAAATTTATCACTTATAAACTCTCAACAAGAGTTTAGCGATGATGAGAAAGCAAATAGAGAAGATAATCTTAGATCTGGCGAAGTATTAGACGACACAAGGCCTTTACAGGGACAGTCCCCTTATCTTGTTAACTTTGGAATAGATTATACTAATGATAATGGATGGAATGCTGGTTTATTTTATAATGTACAAGGAAAAACATTGCAAATTGTTGGTAGTGGTGATATTCCTGATGTTTATACCTTACCATTCAATAATTTACTATTTAATGCTTCAAAAACTTTTGGAAAAAACAAAAACGCTACTATTTCATTAAAATTTGAAAATCTCTTAAATAGTAATATTGAAAGTGTATATGAGTCTTATAAAGCTGAGGATCAAATATATTCAAAATGGAATCCTGGACAGAAGATAAGTATTAGTTACAATGTGAAATTCTAGGATAATTTTATATACAGACAAAAAAAACCAGTTAATCAACTGGTTTTTTTATCTATACTATTTTTGTATTAATTAAATCAATTTGTAACTATACTAACTTCTTTTGCTTTCCAAACTTTCACTTTAGAAATTTTCGAATTTGAATAAGTAACTTCATTTATTATATTATTTTGATAAAATAACCAAGTATTTACCTTTTCACCTTTATTGTAATAAGCCACAGCAGTTTTTAATCCTTTAGAGTCATAACTAATCCACTCTCCTTGTAATTTACCTTGTTTGTTGTAGAATCCTCTCTGAGAAACTTGACCATTATCACTGTATAAAGTAGCTTCAATTAAGTTGTTTTTTTCTATATATTTATCTTCTTTTTCCTGAGCAAATAATAATCCAGACATAAAAAGAAACATTATTAGGAAGATTTTAATTTTCATAGCTTAACGTTTAATAATTACTTAATCAAAATTAAACATTATTAACATTAAAAACAAGTTAAGTTAACGTTAAGTTAACATTGGGTTTTTAAATAGCTTATTATTAATTAATTACACTATTAACATTAAGGTAATAATTTCTTGATTTTAAAAATACATACAAATCATATTAATTTTTGTTATTGCAACATCTCTTTAAAATCGTTTAGTTTTTGTCGACTAGATTTATAGAGTAGAGGCTGTTTTTTAACAGCCTCTTTTTTTTAAACTAATTCGTTTTATTAGCTATAGAATGTTACTTCACCATTTGAAATATCATACATACCGCCAATAATTTTTATTTCATTATTCGCTTCCATTTCAGCCAATACAGGACTTTGGTTTCGAACATTATCAATAGTCATTAAAACATTTTTTTCTGCAACATTATTTACAAATTCTATATTACCAGAATTACGTACACTTTGGTCTTGAGGTTCAGTAACTGCTTCAACTGCGGGTTCTATTTTGTTTATAAGTGCAGTTAGGTTTCCTAACCTAGCATGGTCACAAGCCCCTTTAACAGCTCCACAAGCCGTATGCCCTAAAACTACAACTAGTTTTGTTCCTGCTAACTTACAAGCAAATTCCATACTACCTAGAATATCTTCATTCACAAAGTTTCCAGCAATACGAATACTAAATAAGTCGCCCATCCCTTGATCAAAAATTAATTCTGATGAAACTCTAGAGTCTATACAGCTTAACACAGTTGCGTAAGGGTATTGACCAGTTGCTGTTTCTCTAACTTGTTGGACTAAATTTCTGCTCAAACGAACATTTTCTTGGAATCTTTTATTTCCTTCTCTTAAATTTTGCAATGACGATACTGGTGTCATTTTAGATTGTGTTTCTTGTGTGTGTGTGTACATGCTATGCTATTTTGGGTTTAAATTAAAAAATTTGATATAACTATCTGGATTTTCCACGATTCCTTTTTCGGAAATCAATTTAATATTTATTTCTCTGTTTTTTCAGTTTTCTCTTCTTTTGAAGTATAAAATAAAACAATTGTATCTGTTTGAAAATATAAACTAAATACTGTGGGTAGCATCATTGAAAAAATCAAAAATACTTAAAAGAATATATGTATAAACGACTTTACCACAGCCGTAAAAATAATATTTAATGCTTACAAATGTGAACCTTCATTATTGTTTTTTCAAAAATACTTAGTTATTTATAAATTTTAAAATTAGTTTAATAATATATCACATAAATAACAAAAAGTTTTTAATTTATTCACATAGAGTTAACAATGGCTTAACATTGAAAACAGTTATTTGCAACGACAAAAACTATTAACGATTTTATAATGAATAAAGCTTCTATTAAAATATTTTTATTTTTCTTCCTAATTTCATTTAGTATCCACTCTCAAGTTTATAAGGAAAAAGGGTTTGGAAAAGGAATGGTAAACTATATTGCAAAAGACAGTTCTTGGAGTGTTAAATTTGCTCCTAGAATTCAAATACTTTCCTCGACCAATTGGAAATATGAAGACAATGAATTTGGTACAGCAAACACTAACTTTCTAATTCGAAGAGCTCGCTTAAAGTTTAGTGGTTTTGTATTATCTCCAAAGTTAAAATATAAAGTTGAATTGGGATTATCCAATAGAGATATTGCTGGCGCTTCTATATATACAGGAAATGCACCAAGAATTATTTTAGACGCTGTGGTAAAATGGAATTTTTATCAAAATTTTGTGTTGTGGGCAGGACAAACAAAATTACCTGGAAATAGAGAACGAGTAATCTCATCAGCTAATTTACAATTAGTAGACAGGTCTCTTTTAAATGCAAGCTTTAATATTGATAGAGATTTAGGTATTCAATTGAGGCATCACATTAACATTACAGATAAATTTATTGTCCGAGAAATTATTTCTATTTCACAAGGAGAAGGAAGAAATGTCGTAACCGGAAATATAGGAGGATACCAATATACAGGGCGTATTGAGTTTTTACCTTTTGGTAAATTTAAAAACAATGGAGATTATATAGGAAGCTCATTAGAAAGAGAGTCTAAGCCTAAATTAGCAGTGGGTATTTCTTATGATTTTAATAATAATGCAGTTAGAAATAAAAGTAATAGAGGTACTTATATGGTAAATGATGTTGGGTTTTTTGAAACGAATATTAATACTTTATTTGTTGATGCTATGTTAAAATACAAAGGATTTTCATTGATGGCAGAATATTCAAACAGAGATGCTGATGACCCAATTGCTAAAAATAGTGATGGAAGTGAAACAGGTGTTATTGTATCTGAAGGATATGGTGTTAATTTACAGGCGGGTTACTTGTTTTCTAAAAACTGGGAACTCACAGGACGTTTTTCAACCATTGATATGAAAGAGAAAGAAGTTTCTAATCAATACACTTTAGGTGTTTCTAAATATATATTTGGTCAAAAACTAAAAGTTCAATCGGACATTAGTTATTTAACAATCGCAGACATTACTGATGAATTATTGTTTCGTTTACAATTAGAAGTTCATTTTTAAAATAACATTTAGGTAACATTAAATACTTCAAACTATAAGATATTTACAATTTAAAACTAATTTATAATGGATAATATTTACATTTTAATGATTGCTGCTTTAGCTATTTTAGCTATTGCAGATTTAGTAGTTGGAGTTAGCAACGATGCTGTAAACTTTTTAAACTCTGCTATTGGATCTAAAGCCGTTTCTTTTAAAACCATTATGATCGTCGCCAGTTTAGGGGTTGCTTTTGGAGCTTTATCTTCCAGTGGTATGATGGAAGTTGCTCGAAAAGGTATTTTTATGCCAAGTGAATTTTACTTTAATGAAATTATGATCATTTTTATGGCGGTAATGATCACAGACATTCTGCTATTAGACTTCTTTAATACCCTAGGAATGCCTACATCTACAACGGTATCGATTGTTTTTGAATTATTAGGTGCTGCAGTAGTAATGTCTTTAATAAAAATCAGCACCTCAGACTCACAAACAATAGCTGATCTGGGGCAATACATAAATACTGCAAAGGCCACCGAGATCATATTAGGTATTCTGCTGTCTGTTGTCGTCGCATTCTCGATAGGGGCATTTGTACAATATAATACTAGACTCTTATTAACTTTTAATTTTGAGCAGAAAGCAAAATGGGTTTCGGCGTTGTTTGGTGGAATAGCTGCAACAGCAATTACTTATTTTATTTTAATAAAAGGGTTAAAGGGAGCAAGCTTTGTTTCAGGTGATTTTAAGTTGTTTATTTCTGAAAACGCCATGATAATTGTTGCCTTAAGCTTTATCTTCTGGACTGCTTTATGTTCACTGATTACTGCCGTTTTTAAGATGAGTGTTTATAAGTTCATTATTATTATTGGAACCTTTGCTATTGCCATGGCATTTGCTGGTAATGATTTAGTCAACTTTATTGGAGTACCAATAGCAGCTTGGCAATCTTATGAAGCATGGGTTGCTTCTGGAGTACCTGCAACTGAATTTAGTATGGAAGTAATGTCGAAAAAAGTTCCGACACCTAGCCTGCTTTTATTTCTAGCAGGATTGGTTATGGTCTTGACACTTTGGTTTTCTAAAAAAGCAAAGAGAGTTTTAAAAACATCGCTAGATTTATCAAATCAAGATTCTGTAAAAGAACGATTCGAATCCAACTTTTTATCTCGAGGTATTGTGCGATTTTCTACAGTAATTTCAAAATATCATGGTACTATTTTACCTAAGAAAGTACAAGATAAAATTGAAAAGCAATTTGAAAAACCAAAAGTGTTAAAGTTAGTAGATAAACATCAAGAATTACCAGCCTTCGATATGGTTCGAGCTTCGGTAAATCTGATGGTTGCAAGTATATTAATATCTATAGCGACCTCTATGAAACTTCCGTTATCTACTACCTATGTTACATTTATGGTAGCCATGGGAACCTCACTAGCCGATAGAGCTTGGGGAAGAGAAAGTGCCGTTTATAGAATAGCTGGTGTATTAAATGTGATTGGGGGATGGTTTTTTACCGCTTTTAGCGCATTTGTAGCATCAGGTATCATTGCCTACCTTATCTACTTAGGTGGAAACCTAATGATTGCTATTTTATTATTGATCACTGTTTTATTATTGGTAAGGAATTATTTAAGTTACAAGAAAAAAAGTAACAACGCTCATTTAAAGGATGGGTTAAAAAAAGCCGAAAGTAAAACCGTTCAAGGAATCATTGAGGAAAGTGCCGATAATATTTCTAATGTAGTTTCGAGAACTAACAAAATATACTCTCACATGCTAAATGGTTTGGCAACGGAAGATTTGTCTAAACTTAAAAAGAGTCGAAAGGGAGTTGAAAAATTAAATACGGAAGTAGATGAACTTAGAGATGATATTTTCTATTTTATAAAAAATCTAGATGAAACTAGTGTCCGTGGATCTAATTTCTATATTATTATTTTAGGTTATTTACAAGATGTAGCTCAATCTCTAGACTTCTTAGCTAAAACTAGTTATAAACATATAAACAACAATCACAAGGCGCTGAAATTTAGTCAAATTAAAGATTTGCAAGACATTAACAACTCATTTGAAAGTTTATTAAATGAAATTGAAATGATATTTAACAATCGTGATTTTGAAAAATTAGGAGATATCATTAATGGAAAACAAAAAGCTCAAGATGATTTAGCTGTAAAAATTTCAAGTCAAATAACCAGAACACGTTCTGAAGAAGATGTTAGTCCTAAAAACACTGCATTGCATTTTAGTTTGCTATTAGAGACTAAAGATTTAGTATCTGCAATTATGAATTTAATTGAAGAATATTACAATAGTTATAATACCAAAAACTAACAAAACTATAACTATAATAAAGCCCCACAATTTTTAATTGTGGGGCTTTATGTTTTTAACTGCTTTTAAATAAATTCTAAATAAAAGCTATCAATACTATAGTATTGATAGTTAATAAAAAAAGGAAAGCTTTCGCATTCCTTTTTTTATTAACACACTTGATTTAAATTTTAAAGTATTTATCCTTCACAACTATCACAAGATTTTTTTTGTTTGAATTTTTGAGCTGCATTCATACTATGTTGATAGTACATAGACTTAATACCTAATTTCCAAGCGGTAATATAAATATTATTTACATCTTTAATTGGCATATCTGGGTGAACCATCACATTAATAGATTGTCCTTGATCTATATGGTTTTGCCTGTTAGCAGCTTGATATACAATTACATTTTGGTCTATTTCTGGATATGTTTTAAATACATCTTTTTCATTTTCAGATAAAAAGTCTAAATGCTGGACAGAGCCGTCAAAATCTCTAATACTCCTCCAAACTTCGGTAGTATTTTGCCCTTTTTCTTCTAAAAGATCTTCTAAAAATGGATTTTTAATAGTTGTTTTTATTTTAGCAATATCTTTTACATAACTATTGGACCAAATTGGCTCAATACCCTGTGATACCTGTCCTAATATAAAAGCTGAGGAAGTAGTAGGAGCGATTGCATTAAGTGTTGTGTTGCGTCTACCGTACCCTTTTAATACGGCAGGTTCACCAAATAATTTGGCTAATTCCTCTGAAGCTTTATAGGATTTATCCTTTATTGTTTTAAATATTTCAGAATTTAATTTAAAAGCTTCTTCACTATCAAAAGGTAACATTTTAGACTGTAATAAAGAATGCCAACCCAAAGCTCCTAAACCTAATGCTCTATTTTCTTTTGCAAAATTATAAGCTTTCTCCATAAAGGTAAAAGTTAATTGGTCATCACGATCTGTTGAGTTTTTATACACTTCTAATTTTGTGATAAACTCTTCCATAACCGCATCTAGGAAATAGGTAAGCGTTTCTACAGCGTCAGTGTCTTTCCATTTATCATAATGCAATAAATTCATTGATGATAAGCAACATACGAAAGACCAGTCCTCATTAGAGGGCAACATAATTTCAGTACAAAGATTACTACCGTGTATTTCTAATTTTTTATCTTTATAAACATCTACAGTTCCGTTATTAGCGTGATCTCTAAAGAAAATATATGGATATCCTATTTCACCCCTACGTTGCAAAACTTTCGCCCAAAGGGTTCTTTTATCAACATCACCATCAATCATTTCTTGCATCCATTGATCTCCTACTGTAACTCCATGAGTTAATTCCTGAATTGGGTTGCCTTCAGTTCCAATTTCTAAAAATTCATGAATATCTTGATGATCTATTGGTAAATAAGGAGCAAATCGTCCTCGCCGAACAGAACCTTGACTAACGATGTCTACCATTTTTTCAAACAACTGCATAATATGAACAGATCCTGAAGAGCTTCCATTATTTTTAACCTCAGCACCTCTATGTCTAATTTTCCCAAAATAACCAGATGTACCACCCCCTAGTTTAGACATCATACCTACTTCAGATTGTGTGTATAAAATATCACCCATATCGTCTGCAATACAAGAACCAAAACAACTAATTGGTAAACCGCGTTTTTTTCCAAAATTTGACCAAACTGGTGATGCTAATGAATAAAAACCTTCAGACATGTATTTATAAAACTTTTCGGCATATCCGTCAATTCCAAGAATTTTTTCTGCGTGTTGAGCAATTTCTAAAATTCTTTCTTCGGGAGTTGTATCTCCAGTTAAATATCCAGATTCTAAAAATTTGCGGCTATTTTCTGTTAACCATTTAATTTCTGGCAAGTCCATTTTACTTTTTGCATTTTGCATCGCTTCTTTTCTTGCTTGAAGTAATCGATCTTGTTCGGAAAGGGATTCTTTGGAGTTGGCCTCTTGGCTTCTTGTAGGGTTGTTCATAGTTTAAAAAAGGTCGTCACTGGTTATACTTTTTGTTCTTTTACTGTAGTTAATAGATCGTTTTACGAAGAAATCCCCATGTTTGGTCCCAATTATTTCATCATCAAACCATTCAGTTTTCTTAACTAAAGCTTCATCTACTTCAAATATTTTTGCAACTCCAATACTTTCTAGAGAGTTATTGAAACGTTGTTTTATAAATTCATTAATAACATCTTTTGGTAAGAAATCTAATTCACCTTCTTCAAAAATCCAATCGACAACTTTGCTTTCAGAGATAAAAGCTTCATGGCATATATCTTGAATCATTTTATTATAATCATCATCAAACCAATCTGGATTTTCTTTTTTAATAATATTAATCAGATCAATTCCAAAATCTCCATGAATTTGCTCTTCTTTTGAAGTCGCTTCTACTACATTAGAAATTCCTTTAAAAAGGTTTTTTTCCTTATTAAATGCCATAATAATTAAAAATTGAGAAAAAAGCGAAACATGTTCAATAAATAAAGAGAACAATAAAATAGCCTCAGTATATTCTTTATTGTCTTCTGATTTAGAATTTTTTAAAGCAGTTTCTAGATAGTTAACCCGCCTCATGATTACGGGTTTCTTTTTTAGTTGATTAAATTCTGCATTTAAACCTAATATTTCTAATAAGTGTGAATATGCATCTTGATGACGTACTTCACTTTCAGAAAAAGTGGCACCAACAGATCCTATTTCAGGTTTTGGCATTCTTTGAAAGATGTTTCCCCAAAAGGATTTTACAGCTACTTCAATTTGTGAAATGGCAAGCATTGAATTTTTTAAAGCATTACGCTCTACATCGGTTAATGCTGTTTTATAGTCTTGAATATCACTGGTAAAATTAAACTCTGTATGAATCCAATAAGAATGACGAATCGCATCTACATATTCGTTTAACTCAGGGTATTCATAAGGCTTTAAATTAATTCTTTTTTCAAAAATATTGGTTGTTCTACTTCGGTTTTGTTCATCTCTATACAAGATATAGGCTTTTGCCACATCATGAAATGGGCTGTCCATTAATTTATATTCAACAATATCTTGCACTTGCTCAACATTTGGAATATATTTTGGATCCTTGAGCTTTCTTTCTAACAAAGTACCGATTACAATTTTTGAAATGGCAACAGCATCTTCTCTGGTACCATGATTTACAGATTGCATTGCTTTTTCAATAGCATTTACAATTTTCTCTAATTCAAAAACATCGGTTTCGTAATCTCGTTTAATTATGTGTTTAATTTGCATATCCATTCTTGGCTGTTGTAATGTTATTTTATAGCTAAATTCACAATTTTAAATGGCAGCTAATGCCTGTTTTTTTGTTGTGATTTCTTTATGTTTTTTAATTCTGGTAATTAATTATAAATATCTAGAATTTTTCACTCTTACAAATATGGAAAAAATTAGATGTGTTTTTTTATAAAAATATTTAGGTTTTCAACAAGTTTTCAACATCAATTATTTTTATCAGTTTACAAATATTTTGTTAATACTACAACTTACATGTTTAAACATCAGTTACTTATGTTATGTATATTTATTTGTAAAAAAACTGTTGTTTAGCCCTTTAAAACCCTTACAAGACACTGTTTTAAAGGTAACAAGCCACAAAAATTATTGTATGCGTTAGGATATTTTTCAACAAAAAGAAACTTAGTTTTTTATTAACAACCTGTTAGAAAAATGCAGAAATAGAATAATAAAACGAGAAACATTCAAAAATAATATTCAAAAATTAATCTTGATAGTCGGCTGCAATTTTTTCTAATTCCATATACCAATTCTCTCCAAATTTTCGGATCAAAGCTTCTTTTACAAATTT
>CAJXVL010000019.1 GCA_913061205.1 uncultured Flavobacteriaceae bacterium
TTAGAAAAGGGCAGCATATTAAATTTATGGCTACGGGTAAAGATTATTTTGCTGATGAAGTAGGTTCGCTAAAATTAAAACAAGAAATTAGAACCAGTGTAAAGGCTGGGGACGTTGGATACTTGATTACCGGTATAAAAGAAGCCAAAGAAGTAAAAGTAGGTGACACCGTTACAGATTTTAAAAATCCAACGAAAAATATTATTGCGGGTTTTGAAGATGTAAAACCAATGGTATTTGCTGGCATCTATCCTGTTGATACGGAGGAATATGAGGAGTTGAGAAACTCTATGGAAAAACTTCAATTAAATGATGCGTCTCTGGTGTTTCAACCAGAAAGCTCTGCAGCATTAGGTTTTGGTTTCCGTTGTGGTTTCTTAGGAATGCTTCATCTTGAAATCATACAAGAAAGGTTAGAGCGTGAGTTTAATATGACTGTTATAACGACGGTTCCCAACGTTTCTTATCATGCTTATACCAATAAAAATCCAGATGCTATATTACTGGTGAACAATCCATCAGACTTGCCTGAACCTTCTAGTTTAAATAGAGTGGAAGAGCCTTACATTAAGGCGTCAATTATTACAAAATCAGATTTTGTAGGATCCGTAATGTCACTTTGTATCGGTAAACGAGGACAGATCACCAACCAAACTTATTTAACGCCAGAAAGGGTTGAGTTGTCTTTTGATATGCCTTTAGCTGAAATTGTTTTCGATTTCTATGATCGTTTAAAAACAGTTTCAAAAGGATATGCTTCATTTGATTACCACCCAATTGGAATGCGTGTTTCTAAATTAGTAAAAGTGGATGTGTTATTAAACGCAAGTCCTGTTGATGCCCTATCTGCATTACTCCATCAAGACAATGCCTATGATATCGGTAAAAAAATGTGTGAAAAATTACGCCAATTAATTCCGCGACAACAATTTGATATCCCAATACAAGCTGCAATTGGAGCTAAAATTATTTCAAGAGAAACGGTAAAAGCACTTCGAAAAGATGTAACTGCAAAATGTTATGGAGGAGATATTTCTCGAAAACGTAAATTACTTGAAAAACAGAAAAAAGGAAAAAAACGAATGCGACTGGTAGGGAATGTAGAAATTCCTCAAGAAGCTTTTATGGCAGTACTTAAATTAAACGACTAGTTGTTATTTAGACTATTGTTTTTTTATGGTTACTCCCCATGCATCCAAGCTTTCTTTTGAAGTAATGCTTCTTCAGATTCTACATGATCTTCATCTGGCACACAACAGTCAACTGGACAAACAGCGGCGCATTGAGGTTCGTCGTGAAATCCTTTACACTCCGTACACTTGTCAGTTACGATAAAATAATATTCATCAGAACCAGGCTCATTTTCAACATTTGCATCCGCTTCACCGCCTCCGGGTAAAGTAACCATTCCTTTTAAAATAGTTTCGTCCGAATATGACCATTCTTGATCTGGCTCATAAATTGCGTTGTTTGGACATTCTGCTACACAAGCGTCACAGTTTATACATTCATCTGTAATTTTTATTGCCATTATTTTCTAATTAAATTAATTTGTAAAATTAAAATTTATCTTTTTATTATTATTTATATTCTTCATAAATTTATGAAAAAATATTTTAAAGCCTATAAAGCTTTAAGACTCCATCAATGGGGAGAACAGGTTTTTTTAAAGAAAATTACAGTTAGTGCGCTAAATCTCATGTTTTAAATTATTAAAAAATACCTTTAAAAGTATAAAAAGCTTTGTAGTTTTGTTGCCTCTATAACAAGAGTTAAAAAAATTAAAATCTAGACTAAATCTAAGATGATAAAAACTGATATAATCATAATTGGAGCGGGACCAACTGGTTTATTTGCTGTATTTGAAGCAGGGTTATTAAAATTAAAATGTCATTTAATAGACGCCCTCCCTCAGGCTGGAGGTCAATGTTCTGAAATATACCCAAAAAAACCAATTTATGACATACCGGGATTTCCTGAGATTCTTGCTGGAGATTTAACAAGAAATTTATTGGAACAATGTAAACAATTTGAGCCAGGTTTTACTCTTGGGGAGAGGGCAGAAAATATTACAAAAGATAAAAATGGAATCTTTACGGTAATCACAAATAAAGGCACTCAACACCAGGCGCCAGTTGTTGCAATTGCAGGCGGTCTAGGAAGTTTTGAACCAAGAAAACCAATGCTTGAAAATATTAACTTCTATGAGGGTAAAGGCGTTGAATATATAATTAAAGATCCTGAAATTTATAGAGATAAACGAATAGTAATTGCTGGAGGTGGAGATTCTGCATTGGATTGGAGTATTTTCTTAGCAAATATTGCGAAGGAAGTTACACTTATTCATAGAAGAAATGAATTTAGAGGTGCATTAGATTCCTTAGAAAAAGTAAGAGAACTGCATAAGAAGAATAAGATAACTATTATTACTCCTGCAGAAATAACAAAACTAAAAGGTAAGGAAAAAATAGAAAGCCTTACAGTGACTAAGGATAAAATTGAAACAGAAATAGATATTGATCATTTTATACCTCTCTTTGGGTTGTCACCTAAACTTGGTCCTATTGGAAATTGGGACTTAGAAATAGAAAAAAATGCGATTAAAGTAAATACGTTTGACTACCAAACTAGTGTTCCTGGAGTTTTTGCAATTGGTGATATCAATACCTATCCTGGTAAACTAAAACTTATTTTATGTGGATTTCATGAGGCAACTCTTATGTGCCAATCGGCTTATAAGATTATTAATCCTGGTAAAAAACATGTTTTTAGATACACTACGGTAAGCGGGGTTGATGGGTTTGATGGCACAAGAAAAGAGGCAAAAAAACCTGTAATTCAAGCTATTAACGAATAGCATACATCATGTCAGACATTAATATCATTATAAAAGATAGGGCTGGAAATATCCATAAAGTACTCGCTCCAACTGATATGGCAATGAACCTAATGGAAATAGTTCGTTCCTATGAATTAGCACCTGAAGGAACAATTGGGGTTTGTGGAGGTATAGCAATGTGTGCTTCTTGTCAGTGCTATATTAATTCAAACCATAGTCTTCCTGAGGCAGGAGATGAAGAAGAAGCAATGCTATCCGAAGCTTTTAATGTGCAAGAAAATAGTAGGCTAGGGTGCCAGATATCAATAACAAAAGAACTAGAAGGGTTGTCCTTTGAACTGGCTCCTGAATAGGCTTAATTTTAATTAACGCAGGTAGCTCCTGCCGCTTCTAAATCAGCAATATAAATAGCGTATAGGATTTCAGTACTTTCCCCGTTTACGGATGCATTGCCATTACTTTCCTCGCAAACCTCAAAAGATATGGTTTGTGATGAATTACAAATAATGCAAGAAACAGTATCATCCTCTTTGCAGGAAATAACTATAATTAATATAATAATTGTGGTTAATATCTTTTTCAATGAAGTTCGCTTTATTTTATAATAACGTTGTTTTTATTTTTTAAGTTACTCTTTATCCTGTTTTTCTTAAGTACTGATAGGTTTCCCCATGTAAACCAGTGTAAATCCAGTAGCGGTGTCGTCAGTATTTTTATTAAAGGAAGAAATAATAGTTAATGCTCCTTTTTTATCTTTTAAAAATAATGGGATTGTATTTTTATTAGTTATCGTCTGTTCAATAAGCCTATTATAATGAGGTTTATCAGTTATTAAAACCTCATTAATTATTGGGTAATCCTGTGCGGTTCTTGTTAATAATGCAAAATCGTCTGTATGAGAAAACAACCCTTCCTTTGGATTGTTTGTTGGATCGTTTTTTTCTTCTTCAGTTACTAACCTAAAGGCTCCATTTTCTCCAAAATGATTTTTAAATTTTTGGATTGCATATTTATTAATGTCAGCACTTCCTGTTAATGCCATTAAAAATCCTATGTCATTTAATTCTATGTTATCGTCTAAAGCATCTGAATAAATATCGGTCATCAAGGCTTCTAGTCCTAAGCTTTTTGCTTTTGCAATATTAGTTTGGTTGCTGTCTATTAAAACTACATGGCGATTGTTGTTTTTAAGATAAATTCCTATTAATTGAGAAACTTCTGAAGCGCCTATAATTAAAATTCCATCTGAGTTTTTTAAGAAAACGCCTGTTATTTTTGCAAAAAGGCGTGCGGTAGTAGCGTTGAGCAAAACCGTCCCCATTACAATCATGAATACTAGTGGTGTGATGTACTCAGCATCTACTATACCTTTAAAAACTAATGTTAAACCAAATAACGATGCAATTCCTGCAGCAACAATTCCTCTTGGTCCAACCCAGCTTATAAACATTTTTTCTTTAAACGATAATGAAGAGTTGTAAGTACTTAACAAAACACCAATGGGTCTAATAATAAATACAATAACTGCAAAAAGAGCTGCTGTTTCCCATTTATAAATCAACATTAAATCTTTAAAATTAATATTGGCTGAAAGGAGAATAAATAATATAGAAATTAGAAGAATACTAAGTGATTCTTTAAAATAAAGTAATTCTTTTAAATATTTTGATTGAGAGTTTCCTAATACCATTCCCATAATCACTACCGCTAATAATCCCGATTCATGTGAAAAGCTATCGGATAGAACAAAAACACCTAAAACAGATGCTAATGCAAATACATTTAATAGGTAATGAGGAATCCATTTTCTGTTAATCGCAAAATTTAATGCGTGGGCAAAGGTAAAACCAAAAGTAGAGCCAAATAATACAATTTTTCCAAATTCAATTAAAGCAGTTTTAGTATACTCACCTCCAGCTCCTACACTTATAAATTCGAACACTAATACGGCCACTAATGCACCTATTGGATCTATTAATATTCCCTCCCATTTTAAAATTGCTGAAATGTCTTTTCTAAGGGGTATATTTCTTAATATAGGTGTAATGACTGTTGGTCCTGTAACGATAATTAATGCTGAAAACAAAAAAGAAATTTCCCAGCTTAAATTAAAAATATAATGTGCTGCAATTCCAGCCCCAAAGAAAGTTACAAGAGACCCTAAAGTTATTAATTTAGTAATAACAAGGGGTCCAACGCTTTTAATTTCTTTAAATTTTAAAGTTAAACCACCTTCAAAAAGTATAATACTAATAGATAATGAAACAAAATAGTATAAATTTTTACCTCCAAACAATCCTTCTTCACCGTTCCAAACAGGCTCTATCCACTTGGTGCCATCTATTGATAAAAATTCTGCAGAGATAGGGCCTACCAGCAAACCTATTAACAACAAGGGTAGAATAGCAGGAATCTTTAATTTCCAAGCAACCCACTGGGCTAAAATTCCTAAAATAATAACGCCTCCTAATTCTAACATTTAATAAATTTTGTGTTAAAAATACTAATTAATTTTAGATAGCAAATACTTAACCAATTGTCTTTTATTTATTACTGAATAAAAGACATAAATAGTTTAGTTTTTTTTA
The DNA here is from genome assembly GCA_913061205.1 of uncultured Flavobacteriaceae bacterium. Classification (GTDB taxonomy): domain Bacteria; phylum Bacteroidota; class Bacteroidia; order Flavobacteriales; family Flavobacteriaceae; genus Marifrigoribacter. The sequence continues at coordinate 5,428 of CAJXVL010000019.1, forward strand.
AACTTATTCTATACAAATCTGTATATTATGCCCTATGAATATTGAAAATAAAATTCCTTCGACTGGGTTTAAAGGTTTGAAAGAAAACTGGAGGAGTGATTTTACAGCTGCAATTAGCGTATCCTTAGTTGCACTTCCTTTAGCCTTAGGAATCGCAGTTGCTTCAGGGGTTACTCCTATGTCAGGTTTGATTTCGGCTATTATTGCTGGGATTGTTACTACCTTTTTTAGAGGAAGTAATTTAGCGATTAATGGACCTGCAGCTGGACTTATAGCTGCAATTCTTGGTGGCTTAGCGGTATTAGATAATAATATCAACTATGTCCTAGCAGCCATTGTTGTTTCTGGAGCCATTCAAGTTTTACTTGGTTTGCTAAAAATGGGACGATTTGCAAAACTACTCCCTTCCTCAGTTTTACAAGGAATTTTAGCTGCAATTGGAGTTATTATATTTTCAAAACAAATTCACTTTGCATTGGGAACAACCTCAGACGCTGATACTATCATAGGAACACTTATCGATGTTTTCTATAAAATTTCAGATATTAACCCTTTTGTTTTTATTATTTCCTTTCTAGGTGTTTTAGTTCTGGTCTTTTATAAAAAAATCAATAACAAATTTATTCGTGTTATTCCGGCACCAATGTGGGTATTGCTTTTATCTATTCCTATTGTATATGGTTTTGATTTTTTTAATAATCATGATATAATTTTATTTGGCAGCGCTTATAATGTAAATCCTGATCTGCTTATAAATATACCAGAAAACCCTTTAGACAGCATTATGTTTCCAGACTTTAGTAAATTTGGAACAATGCCATTTTGGTTAACTGTAATGTCAATAACGACAATAGGAACCGTAATTACCTTAGCGAGTGCGCGTGCAGTTGACAAATTAGATCCTTACAAAAGAACTACAAATTTAAATAAAGATCTCGTTGGCGTTGGTTTAAGCACAATGGTCTCTGGAGCACTAGGAGGTTTGCCTATTGTTAACGTGATTGTTAGAAGTACGGTTAATGTAAATAGTAATGCTAAAACCAAATGGTCTAATCTATATCACGGGTTGCTTCTGCTCTTATTTGTTGCTTTTCTTGCACCAGTGCTAAAGAGCATTCCTTTGGCTGCTTTAGCCGCTATATTAGTCTATACGGGATTTAAATTAGCTTCGCCTTTAGTTTTTAAAAACACCTACAATCAAGGCGTCGAACAATTGTTGTTTTTATCTTCAACCCTTATAATTACGTTATTTTCTGATTTGCTTTACGGAATTGTTGGAGGTATTTTTATTACACTAATTTTACATATGCTTTTAGCAAAAGTAGGAATCATTCCTTTTTTTAAAATGATTTATAAATCTGGCTCTAAACTAATTAAACTAGACAACGGAAGCTATGAAATAAAGATAAAGGGAATTGCTAATTTTTTATATGCACTTCAGCTAGATAAGTTATTAGAAGCTGTTCCCAGAAGAGCAACTATACAAATTGACATGTCACAAACACGGTTAGTTGACTTGTCAATTATGGAAAATTTAATTGAGTTTAAGCGAATTTATGACAATGAAGGAGGTGCCGTTAAGTTAAGTGGATTGGAAAATCACGTTGCTTCTTCGAATCATAACAGAGCGCTAAAAATTGTTACGGGTCTTGTTAAAAAACGAATTACAAAAAGACAAATTCAGCTGCAAAAAATGGCTTTAACTAATGGATGGTCTTTCGAACGTGAAGTGGATTGGAACACTTCTTATTTAAGAAATTTTCATTTTTTTGATTCTCGTCCAATTGAAATGAAAAGCAACTCTCTTCAAGGTGAAGATTTAGATAATAATATCCATTGGGAAATTGCTGACATTGTTTTTGATGAAGGTGCTTTACTAGCGCTTGAAATTTATCAGACTACGGTTCAAGTAGTTAGACTGCCTACTTCTATACCAAAATTCATAGTTGATAAAGAGGGTTTATTTGATAAAGTTTTTAATCGAGTCAAAGTTTTTTCTGGCTCAAATCGTGATATTAATTTTAAAAAACACAAGGGGTTTTCTAGTAAGTTTTTATTGAGCGGTGAGAACGAAGATGAAATACGTGAATTTTTCACAGAAGACCTTATTCGGTTTTTAGAAGATAATGAAATTCACCATATTGAAAGCAATGGAGAGGCTTTAATGATTTTTAAATATCTTCATATTGCTAAAACAGATGAGGTACAGAATATGTTAACTTTTGGTCTAAACTTATTGAAACATATGAATTTTAAAGGCAATTTATAGAAAATTCAGGTTTCTCAATAAACAAATAAAATTGACAATGATCTGTCATAATAATTCCTTAACAATGCCCTATAATTTGACACTATTTCTTATTTTGCACCTATGAAATTCTATCCGATAGAAGCTGGAAATTTTAAACTAGATGGCGGTGCAATGTTTGGCGTGGTTCCGAAACCAATCTGGTCTAGAACCAATCCGGCAGACTCGAACAATATGATTGACATTGCTTCTCGTTGTCTTTTAATTGAAAATGGTAATCGATTGACTTTAATTGATACCGGTATGGGCAATAAACAAAGTGATAAATTCTTTGGTTATTATTATCCTTGGGGAAATTTTACGCTTGAAAAGTCTCTAAAAGAGAAGGGGTTCCATAAAAACGATATTACTGACGTGTTTTTAACTCACCTTCATTTTGATCATTGTGGGGGTGCAGTTCAACGGAATAAAAATCAAACAAGTTACGAACCTGCTTTTAAAAACGCTACCTACTGGAGTAATGAAAAACACTGGAATTGGGCAACAAAACCCAATCGCAGAGAAAAAGCTTCTTTCTTATCTGAAAACATTTTACCCATGCAAGAAAGTGGGCAGTTAAAATTTGTAGGCGATCCAAAAGAATATTTTTCAACTGCAAATGAGTTAGATTTTGGAATATTTTTTGCAGATGGACATACGGAAAAACAAATGATCCCACATATAGATTATAAAGGAAAAAAAATTGTGTTTATGGCAGATTTATTGCCAACTGCTGGCCATTTACCACTTCCTTTTGTGATGGGATACGACACAAGACCTCTATTAACATTGCCTGAAAAAGAAATGTTTCTTAATATGGCAGCAGATAATAATTACTATTTATTTTTAGAGCATGATGCTCATAACCCTATTATTACAGTAAAACATACAGAAAAAGGGGTTCGTCTCAATGAATGTTTTACTATTGATGAATTATTTAACTAAAAAAACAATGAAAAATTTAAAACCTTTTTTACTAGCAACAACAACACTTTTATTAGCGAGCTGTGGGAGTAGTGTGGCTCCGATTGATGCAACTCTTCTTAAAAGCTCAAACAGCCTAACTCTTAAAACAGAAAAAGTTGAAGACGTACAACTTAAAGTTTGGAGCGCTACAGATTTAGCTACCGACACGATCCCGGGGATGAGTGTTGATAAGGCATATGCCGAATTAATTCCTAATTTAAAAGGAATCAATGTAATTGTTGCTGTTATTGATAGCGGAATTGATATCGAACACGAAGATCTTAAAAACGTGATCTGGATAAATAGAGGAGAAATACCTAATAACGGAATTGATGATGATAAAAATGGATTTATAGATGATGTTCACGGATGGAATTTTTTAGGAGATATCGTGGGTGAAAACCTTGAGTTTACTCGTATTGTTAGAAGATATGATGGTAAGTTTAATGGTAAGGATGTAGCAGAAATTAGTGAGGTCGATATGGAAACGTTTGTTTTATACCAAAAAGCAAAAGCGGAGCAAAATAAAAATTACGACGAAACAGAAGCAAATCGAGACAGATATACTCAAATGTTAAAACAAGTTACTGATGCTAATAATCAGATTTCAAAAAAATTAGGCAAAGAAGACTATACGGCTGAAGAGTTAGCTGCAATAATCGATCCTGATGATGATGAACAAAAAAATATCGCTGTATTAACACAAATGTTATCATACGGCGGAAGTATTCCTGAATTTATGGTGCGTCTAAATGGTGGTATCGATTATTATGACGGTAGAATGAAGAATCATTTTAATATGGACACTGATTTTAGAGGAGTTTTAAATGACAATCCTTATGACATTACTGATACTAGCTATGGTAATAACGATGTTGATGGTCCAAATCCTAAAAAGGAAGATGCGTTGCACGGTACTCACGTGGCAGGAATTATTGCTGCACAAAGAGGAAACGGTATTGGAATGGACGGTGTTGCTCAGAACGTTGAGATTATGGTAGTTCGTGCAGTGCCAGACGGAGATGAATATGATAAAGATGTTGCTTTAGCAATTCGTTATGCGGTAGATAATGGGGCAAAAGTAATTAATACAAGTTTTGGAAAAGGATATTCTCAAAACCCAGAGTGGGTTTGGGACGCCATAAAATACGCAGGTAAAAAAGATGTTTTAATTGTAAATGCTGCAGGAAATGATGGTGTTGATTTAGATATAACTACTAGTTACCCAAATGACCAAAATGGAACTGGAGCAGAAATGAGTGATAATTTTATTACCATTGGTGCGCTTAATTACAAATATGGTAAAGAAATGGTTGCAACATTCTCAAATTACGGCGCTACTAGTGTAGATTTATTTTCTCCAGGTGTTAAAATTTGGTCAACTACTCCTTTAGACACTTACGAATATCTACAAGGCACCTCTATGGCGTCTCCAAATGTAGCTGGAGTCGCTGCAATGATTCGTTCGTATTACCCAAAACTATCTGCTAAACAAGTAAAGCAGGTTTTAATGGATAGTGGTTTACATACCTCTACTCCGGTAATTGTAGGAGGAGAAGAGTCAAATATTCAGCCTTTTGATGCTATTTCAAAGTCTGGTAATACAGCAAACCTATATAATGCCTTAATTATGGCTAGTAAAATGTAAATAATATGAAGTTAGTTTTAAATACTCTTATTGCGCTATTTATTTTTGTTGCTTCTGCACAAAACAACACGAGTTATTGGCAACAAAAAGTTGATTATAAGATGGAAATTGACATGGATGTCGAAAACCACCAATACAAAGGGACTCAAGAACTAACTTATACAAATAATTCACCCGATACATTGTATCGGGTGTTTTACCACTTATACTTTAATGCATTTCAGCCGGGTAGTCAAATGGATGTTCGCTCGAGAACAATTGAAGATGCGAGTAGTAAAATTTTAGATAGAATTTCTAAATTAACACCATCAGAAATAGGTTATATCAGGCCAACATTATTAACTCAAGATGGCCAAAATTTACAATTTGAAGTTGTTGGCACCATATTAGAGGTGTTATTAAATACTCCTATTCCACCTAATACTTCTACTGTTTTTAACATGAACTGGGATGCTCAAGTCCCTATACAGATTAGAAGAACAGGTCGATATAATGCAGAGGGGGTTGCATACTCTATGACTCAATGGTATCCAAAACTAGCTGAGTATGATTTTGAAGGGTGGCACGCAGTACCTTATATCGCTAGAGAATTTCACGGTGTTTGGGGAAATTTTGATGTTTCTATCAAGCTAGATGAAAACTTTATTATAGGAGGTACGGGTTATCTTCAAAATGCAGATAAAAAAGGTTTGGGGGAAAAATCAAAACGCAAAACTAGAACATGGCATTTTTCTGCCCCTAATGTTCATGATTTTGCTTGGGCAGCAGATAAAGATTATATTCATGATACCTATCCAGGACCTAATGGGGTTAAGTTAAATTTCTACTATAAAGACAATCCTGAAATACTTGAAAACTGGAAAGCATTACAGCCAAAAACGGCAGATTTACTTGCTTATTTCAATACCCACATTGGTAAGTATCCCTATAAACAATATTCTGTAATACAGGGAGGTGACGGGGGTATGGAGTATGCAATGTGTACTTTAATAACTGGTGAACGGAAATTAGGAAGTTTAATTGGTGTTACGGCACATGAATTGGCACATACTTGGTTTCAGTTTTTACTAGCAACCAACGAGAGTAAACACGAATGGATGGATGAAGGTTTTACGTCGTATATTTCAAATATGGCGATGAATGAATTAATGGAAGAAGAAAAAGAAAACCCTAACGCAGGTTCTTACAGAAGTTATAATTACATAGCAATTAGCAATAAAGAACAACCTCAAACAACACAAGCTGATCGTTATAGCACCAATATGGGGTATGGAATTGCAGCATATAGCAAAGGAGCTGTTTTTCTTTCACAGTTGGGCTATGTTATCGGCAAAGAAAATTTAGATAAAACATTATTGCGCTATTATAAAGAGTGGTCTTTTAAGCACCCTACGCCTAACGATTTTATTAGGGTGGCCGAGAAAGTAAGTGGCGCAGAGTTAGATTGGTATTTAATGGATTGGACACAAACGACAAATACAATTGACTACGGAATAAAAGAAGTGCTTTTAGAAGACACCGAAACTAAAGTGTCTCTAGAAAGATTAGGTTTAATGCCAATGCCTATTGATATAAGTGTCACTTATGAAGATGGTTCTATCGAAAATTTTTACATTCCGTTACAGATGATGCGCGCAGACAAACCAAACCCTAATCCGCGTCAAGATTGGACCGTATTGCCAGATTGGAGTTGGGCAAATCCAACTTATGAATTTATGATAGAAAATGACAAAAAAATTAGCATCATCACTATCGATGCCTCTAAATTAATGGCGGATATCAATTTAAGCAACAACACCTACGAGTTGGAATAATTTTTGAACTTATCCTATTAAAAAAGTGTTTACTAAAACCCGTGGCAATTCAGTAAGTAGAGAAAAATGAGTTTTTTTGGTTGATTTAACTACTTTACTGCTTATAATATTGATTTTTAATAAAGAAACAATACTCTTTCATATTTCTTACTTTTACGATTATGAATTTTCGCTTCCCAAAATCAGAAAAACTTAAAAGTAAAAAAACGATAGAGCTTCTTTTTGCAGAAGGAAGATCGATTAGCAAATACCCAATAAAAGTATTTTATCTTCCATCTAACAATGTAAAAAAAACACAAGCTGCTTTTGCTGTTCCTAAACGTAATTTCAAAAATGCGGTAGACAGAAATCGGATAAAGAGACAACTTAGAGAAGTTTATAGACTTCAGAAACATTTGTTAAAAAAAGAGGGAGAACTAAAGTTTAGCTTATTCTTTTTATACATTGGTAATGAAATATTACCATATTCCGAAATTGAAACATCACTTAAGTTTCTGATTAATAAAATATAATATGAAAAAAAAAATTCTCATTCCTGTTCTTGCCTTAGGAATACTTTTTACGACCGTTAGCTTTAAGGGAGACTTTTTTGAAATTGCCAAACAACTAGAAATATTTACCACGCTTTTTAAAGAGTTAAATATGAACTATGTTGATGAAACAACGCCCTCAGATTTAATGAATAAAGCGATTAAAGGAATGCTAGAAGATTTGGATCCCTATACGGTTTATTGGGACGAACAAGAAGTGGAGGATGCTCGTATTAACAACTCTGGAATGTACACCGGAATTGGAGCAACCGTTAAAAGTAAGGACAATAAAATGATAATTATTGAGCCTTTTAAAGGTTTTCCAGCAGATAACGCTGGTTTAAAATCTGGAGATCAAATTATTAAAATAGGGGAAATTACACTCTTAGATAACGAAGGAGATGCTAGTGAATTATTAAAGGGTGCAGCAGATTCTAAGATTAAATTAACCTATCTACGACAAGGAAAAACGGAAACCACTACCTTAACTCGGGGTGCAATAGATGTTCGTGCGGTCCCTTTTTACCAATTAATAAGTGATGATATTGGTTATATTGTGCTGTCTAAGTTTAATAGAAAAACTACTACGGAGACAAAAACGGCTTTAGAAGATTTAAAATTACAGGGGGCAACTAAAATTATACTTGATTTAAGAGGTAATCCCGGCGGACTTTTAACAGAGGCTATCAACGTCGTTAATTTGTTTGTTCCTAAAGGAGCTTCTATTGTAACTACAAAATCGGCTATTAAAAAGTATAATAAAACCTATAAAACTAAAAAACCTGCTTTTGACACAGAAATTCCACTTGTTGTATTGGTAAACGGTAGAAGCGCATCTGCTAGTGAAATAGTTTCTGGTGGACTACAAGACCTAGACAGAGCTGTTGTTATTGGCGCGCGTAGTTTTGGAAAAGGCTTGGTGCAACGCCCAAAAAAGTTAACATATGGCACGCAATTAAAGGTGACAATTTCAAGGTATTATACTCCAAGCGGCAGGTGTATTCAGGCGCTTGATTATTGGAATCGTGATGAAAATGGTGATCCTGTTCGTTTAGGGACTGAAGAGTATAATTCTTTTAAAACAAAGGGTGGAAGAACGGTTTACGACGGTGGAGGCATTATGCCGGATATTGAATTAAAATCGGGTGAGTTTAGTCCAATTACAACCGCCTTACTTAAAGATCAGGCAATTTTTGATTATGCTACTAATTATTATTACAATAATAAAATTAATAATTGGGAGGATTTTTCTTTTTCTAATCGGGACTTTCAAGATTTTTTAATGTTTTTAAAGACTAATAATTTTGAATATGAAACTGAAACTGAAAAGTTATTTTCAGAAGCATTGCGTAAATCAGAAGATGAACATTTACAAAAAGACATTTCTTCTAGTTATAATCAATTAATGATTGTTTTAGATGACGCCAAAGAAAAAGCCTTGGTTGAAAAGAAAGAAGAAATTATTAACTTATTAAGCGATGAAATTTTAAAACGTTATTTTTATCGTGACGGAATGTATAAATATCATTTAAATCATAGTCCTGAGATTTTAGAAGCGGTATCTGTGCTTAATAATACATCGAGATACCAAAAAATATTAAAGTAACATATGGAAGCATTTTTAGGTTATTTTGAAGATTTGCCTACTTGGATAAAGGCGGCTTGGATTCTTTTTTTTCTTGCTTTTTTTTGGATCACGGAAGGATATTATTCATTTTACAAAAACCCGAATAGTAAATGGAAGCACGCTAAAACTAACATCCAGCTTTTGTTGCTAGTTGTAATTATTAATTCATTTTTTGGGGTTTTATTAATCTTTGTTGATGAACGGCTTAGTGAGTCTGGTTTTGGTTTGCTTAATTATTTAGATGCCCCGCTTTGGATAAAATTATTAATTTCTATTGTTATATTGGATTTTACCTCTCAATATTTTGTGCATTTTTTATTGCATAAGGTTAGGTGGATGTGGCGTCTTCACATTGTTCATCACACCGATAAACATGTAGATGTAACTACAGGAACCAGGCACCATCCGTTCGACTTTTTAATACGAGAAACCTTTGCTTTGACGGTAGTGGTCCTAATGGGAATGCCGGTTTCCTTTTACTTTTTATACAGAATGATCACCATCCCTTTTACTTATTTTAACCACGCAAACATATCCTTACCTCTCTGGTTAGACAAAGGACTAAGTTATGTTATAGTCTCTCCAAACATGCATAAATTTCATCATCATCATGAACTCCCTTGGACGGATAGTAATTTTGGGAATGTGCTTTCTATCTGGGATCATATTTTTGGAACTTTTGTTTATGGCGATCCAACTAAGATAGTCTACGGATTAGATACTTCAAATCATACCGACGATGAAGATGTTGTGTTTCAACTGGGAATTCCTTTTAATAAAGGTGTTAAATCAATAGATCAGTAAATAAAACTGGTTTAGCGTAGTATAAAAGTCTCTTATTCCCTTAACATAGCAACATGAGGAATACCATCTTCTAAATATTTTTCTCCAATGGGTTTGAATTGTAAATTGGTATAGAATTTATTTAAATAACATTGTGCTGAAATTTTAATAATTTTTGTTTTGTAATGGTCATTTATAGCTTTAATAGAGTTGTTCATTATTTGATTTCCTCTTTTAAACTTTCGTTGTGATTCTTTTACAACCACCCGTCCAATTGAAGCTTCTTTAAAATAATCACCTGGCCGAAAACAGCGAGTATAAGCAATTATTTTATTTTCGACGGTTCCTATAATATGTAAAGCTTTTTGATCATTACCATCTATATCTTGATATACACAATCTTGTTCTACTACAAATACTTCTGAACGCAATTGAAGTATTTCATATAATTCTAAGGGAGATAGATCTTTAAACTTTTTAATAGCTACATTCATAGATCTAATTTATTGTTTTTTAATAGTTGTAATTAATTAGCTCACAAAAATTAATAACAAGTTATTTTATCAACCCTTGTTTGATGTCTTCCTCCTTCAAATTTTGTGTTTAAGAAAACATCAACCATAGCTAATGCTTGGGGAATACTTGTATAACGCGCTGGGATACTTAAAATATTTGCATTGTTGTGAAGTCTAGCTAACTCGGTAAGTTCTTTATTCCAACAAAGTGCGGCTCGTACTTCTTTATATTTATTTGCAGTCATTGCAGCACCATTTCCAGAACCACAAATAATTATACCTAAGTCAACTTTATTTGTAGCTACATCCTTAGCTACAGGATGAATAAAGTCTGGATAATCTACACTGTCTTCGGTATCTGTTCCATAATTTGAAACAATTATTCCTTTAGATTCTAAAAATATTACAATTGCTTCTTTATATGCTGGTCCAGCGTGATCATTTCCAATAGCTATTTTCATATTTTTAATTATTTAATTTAACAGATTAAGCGTTGTTTATTGTTAGTCATTCTTTTAGGGTGTAAAAACTACATTTTATCTTATAACAATCCCTCTAAATAAAAGCTTTATTTACAATTAAATTTATTAAAGCAAATATATTGTATAAATTTTATAAACAGAGGGTTAATAAGACACTTTAAGTTTTAAAATATTATTAACTATTTAAAAAAACTTATCTTTTTAAATAGTTAATAAAGTGTTTATAGCTGTTCATTCTTTTTATAAAAATAAATTAGGATGTTAAATAATAAAAATGATAGCAATTTTTATTTTAATTAACCAAAAAAGTTAACCTTAAATTATATAAAAGTTATCTTATAAATAAGATGTTTTTTAAACTTTATAAATAAAAATACTTATAAAAAATCATTATTAAATTAGAGAAGTTAACAATGGTTAATAGAAACTACTATCTAACTCTAATTCAGTTAAAAAAGCGGTTAATATACTGTTGATATCTTACTGAAAAAACAATTTAACTTAATATCAAAACAAATAATATAAAAGTTATTGTAGCTATTAACAAGCAATAATAACCATCATTTTATATTTAAATTTAATTAAAAAAAACATATTATATAATAGTTGTTAATAACGTTTATTTTAGACTTAAGGTTTAAACTATTTCTAAAACAATATCATTATTTAAATCAGTTATAATTTTTACAGCCATGTCTTTATTATTTTTATGTACTTGAAGTCTAATTCCACCAAAAGCATTAGAATGAAAAGGAAGAATAGTAATAGCGGTTTCATTTAAAAAAAAATAATTAATATTTTTTTGTTGAAGTAACAATTCTATAATAACGTATTCACTAGGATAGGTAAATCTTGCTATGGTTATAAAATCTTTCATGATTAATAAAAATAAATTTAATTAAGTAATTTTTATAAAGGTAATTAATAATAACAGTTCGTTAATACTAATACAAAAATTTAAAGCTTACTTTTACCTTAATTAAAATTAAAAAATGTCGAAAAGAAATAAGAATAGAAAGAAACCAAACAATTCCAATCTTACCCAAAGTATACTTACTACTTTAAGAAAACAAAATTCAAAACCTACTAATTATAAACAGGTTGCATCTATTTTAGATGTTAATGATACTACAACAAGAAATTTAATTATTAAAATCTTAAAAAAACTTCAAACTGAAGAAAAAATAGAAGAAATATCTAGAGGAAAATATATTATAAAAACATCAAAAAATTATTATACAGGAATAGCTGATGTCACATCCAGAGGTCAAGCTTATATTATTGTAGATGATTTAGACGATGATATTTTTATTAATAATAAAAACTTAAATCATACTTTAAATGGGGATACCGTTGAGGTGTATGTTTTTAAAAGAAAAAAAGGAGGAAAACAAGAAGGAGAAGTTACACAAATAATAGAGCGAAAACGAAAAGAATTTGTTGGAGTTATAAAAATACAAGAACGTTTTGCTTTTGTGGAATGTCAAGATGTTAAAATGTACACCGATATTTTTATTCCAAAAGAGAATATTAATAATGCTAAGGACGGAGAAAAAGTATTGGTAGAAATTGAAAGCTGGCCAGAAAAAGCGGGATCTCCTTATGGTAATGTAATTAAAGTATTAGGAAAACCAGGAGAGCATAATACAGAAATACACTCTATTTTAGCACAATATGGATTACCATATGAATTTAATAAAGAGGTGGAAGAATATGCAAATAATATAGACACTTCAATTAATAAAGAAGAAATTAAAAAACGCCGCGATATGCGAGGCGATTTAACTTTTACAATAGACCCAAAAGATGCAAAAGATTTTGATGATGCTTTATCTTTTAAAATATTAAAAAAAGGCGTTTATGAAATAGGTATTCACATTGCAGATGTTTCTCATTACTTAACACCAGGAACTATTTTAGATGATGAGGCTTTTGATCGAGCAACTTCAGTGTACTTGGTAGATAGAGTAGTACCAATGCTTCCTGAAGTTTTATCAAACAATGCTTGTTCTTTAAGGCCTAAAGAAGAAAAATTTACTTTTTCAGCTGTTTTCAAAATAAACGATAAGGCAGAAATAATAGATAAATGGTTTGGTAGAACAGTTACTTATAGCGACGCACGTTTTGCTTATGAAGAAGCGCAATACGTGATTGAAAACAAACCTTTAAAAGAATATAAAACTCTTACAATACCATCAGAAATATCTATAACAGGAAAAAATTATGAGGTTAAAAACACAATAACTGAAGCAATACTTAAATTAGATGAACTAGCTAAAATACTTCGTAAAAAAAGAATGAAAGACGGCGCTATTTCTTTTGACAAGGTAGAGGTGAAATTTAATTTAGACAAAGATAATAATCCTGAAGGGGTTTACTTTAAAGAAAGTAAAGACGCTAATAAATTAATAGAAGAGTTTATGCTTCTTGCTAATAGGAGTGTTGCCGAGTTTATTGGAAAACAAAACCCAAAAAAAACATTTATTTACCGTATTCATGACGAGCCCAACGATGAAAAAATTGCTGCTTTAGAAAATATTATCAAACAGTTTGGTTATAAATTAGACACTCGTGATCGAAAATCAACCTCTAACTCTTTAAATAATTTGTTAAAAGAGGTTCAAGGAAAAAAAGAACAAAACCTAGTGGATACACTTGCAATACGTTCCATGAGTAAAGCTGTTTATACCACACAAAACATAGGGCATTATGGATTAGCTTTCGATTATTACACTCATTTCACTTCACCTATTAGACGTTACCCTGATATTATGGTACACCGCTTATTAAATAGTTATTTAGAAGAAGCAAAAACCGCAAATGAAGATCAATACGAACAAAAATGTAGACACAGTAGTGAAATGGAAGGGTTGGCTTCACAAGCAGAAAGAGCAAGTATAAAATACATGCAAGTTAAATACATGTCCGATCATCAAAATCAAAACTTTTTAGGAGTTATCTCTGGCGTTACAGATTGGGGTATTTATGTAGAGATTGTTTCCAATAAATGCGAAGGAATGGTAAGACTACAAGATATAAAAGGAGATCATTATATATTTAACAAAGATGAATATGCTGCAATAGGAGATCGTACAAAAACAAGCTACCAACTTGGGGATGAAGTTTATGTTCGTGTAAAAAAAGCAGATCTAGTAAGAAAACAACTAGATTTTGATTTATTGGGCCATAAAGAAGATGTTTTAATTAATTAAAATATCTTCTTTAAATCATTTCATATGTATTTAGTACTTTTGTAATATTATGTTTGATGGTTTATTATATGCTGCTTTTTATGGTTTTTTACTAGCTTTTGCTGTAGGACCTGTGTTTTTCACTTTAATTGAAACCAGTATAACAAAAGGCATTAAAGCGGCGATTTTCTTTGATCTAGGCGCATTATTTTCAGACGTAATTTTTATTATTATTGCGTTTTACAGCACCAGTCAAATTCTTGAAAAAGTTAAAGATGACCCTGCTTTATTAGTTTTTGGTGGCGGTGTTTTAATCGCATTTGGTGTTATATCTTACATACGAACTTCAAAATCATTTATTAAAATTGTAAGAGAACATTATTCAGTAGAAACAAAGAAAAATCATGGGGGCCTTTTCTTAAAAGGGTTTTTATTAAACTTCGTTAATTTTGGTGTTCTAGCAGCTTGGATCGCAACCATTATTATCGCACAAGCAGTAACGACTCATAAAAACGGAGTCCTGTTGTTTTTATCTACCACGATGATTACTTTATTTTTAACCGATTTGTTAAAAATAATTCTCGCTAAAAAGTTAAAAAGCAACCTTACCCCTCGTTTTATTATAAAGACAAAAAAGTGGGTAAGTATATTAATAATTGCTTTTGGAGTTTTGTTGTTAATTCAAGGTGTATTTCCCGAGAATATTCAAGATGGAATAGAGAACATTCCAGAAACGTTTGAAAAATAAAAAAGCTTCAGTATTTTACTGAAGCTTTTTGGAGGCGTCGAGCGGATTCGAACCGCTGTAAGAGCTTTTGC
>CAJXVL010000020.1 GCA_913061205.1 uncultured Flavobacteriaceae bacterium
AATCCATTTAATTCAAAAACCAAAATTGGTTATAGATTGGAGAATGACGCATTTGTAACGATTAATGTATATGATGTTTTTGGTAAAAAAGTTTCTACACTCGTTAATAGAAATCAATCTTCTGGTGAGCACGAAGTAACGTTTAATGGAGAAAATTTGAGCACTGGTGTGTATTTTTATGTTTTCCAGATTGGAAGCTATATAGAGGCAAGGCGCATGATTTTACAAAGATAATTTTGTCTGTTAAATAGCTTGTTTTAAGTTATTAAATATGTGTTCAAATAGAAAGAGGAAATAATGTAACAAAATGATTTAAATTTCATTAGATGATTTATAAAAAAAATGTCCGTTAATTTTATTTTAACAGACATTTTAATAGTTATTTTTTGCATTATTTGGCATGCAAATTAGTGGTTTTTATAAGTTGCTTTTCTTTTTTCCAATTGCTTAGTTAAATCGCTAATAGAATTTTTTGCAGCCAATTCGAAATTTCTCTCTTTAGAAGAAGCAAATGTTTTAGGACCAGGAATGCTTAGTTCTATTTCACAAATATGACTATCTCCTCTAGGATCGTTTTCTGATTTAAAAAATACATTTGCGTTGATAATAAAATCAAATTTTCCTTCTAATTTATTTAGTTTTTTAGTTACATAATCAGTCATTGTCTCACTGGTAAGCATTTTAACGTATTGAATATTTATCGTCATAGTATATAAATTTTAAAGATTGATATCCAAATTTAACCTTTTTAGGTAAAATAATTTGTGATATTTATCAGAAATAACAAAAGGTTAACTAATTATAAGTCTAATTTCTTTATTACAATAAGAAGCCGTTTTATTATTAAAGACTTATTTTTACCATTCGAAAAATAAAGTGCGCATGTCTATGGAAATAAATCCTATAACAAAGAGACAGTATTCTTAAGATACCTTCTCGAAAATGTATTAAAATTGCCAATAAAAAAACTATTTTGATTAAAGAAGTTGACGTTATTATAGTAGGAGGTGGTGCCGCAGGCTTTTTTACAGCCATTAATCTTGTCGAAAATAATCCAGTATTAAAAGTTATTATTTTAGAGCGTAGTAGTGAAGTGCTAACTAAAGTTAGGATTTCTGGGGGTGGAAGGTGCAATGTGACTCATGCCGAATTTTCTCCCAAAGATCTGAGTCAAAACTATCCAAGAGGAGAAAAAGAATTAATTGGTCCTTTTCATACATTTATGACTGGAGATACTATTGAGTGGTTTGAAAAAAAAGGAGTTCCTTTAAAAATTGAAGAAGATGGAAGAATGTTTCCGGAAAGTAACTCATCAAAAACTATAATTGATTGTTTTCTTGATGAAGCGGAAAGATTAAATGTTGAGGTATTAAAACAACATCCAGTTAAATCGATTCAAAAAGAAGAAAACGATTGGATGGTTGAAACAGAACAAACTAATTATAAAGCTAAAAAAATAGTAATAGCTACTGGAAGTAATGTGAAAATCTGGAAGCTTTTAACTAAGTTAGGGCATACTACATTGCCTCCAATACCTTCGCTTTTCACCTTTAATATCAAAGACAATCGCATTAAAGATTTGCCAGGTATTGCTACAAATGCCTCTGTTTCTGTTTTGTCTAAAAACCATAAAACTAATTTAGAATCAGAAGGACCATTATTAATTACTCATTGGGGATTAAGCGGGCCTGCTATTTTAAAACTATCTGCTTGGGGAGCGATAGATTTATATCATTTAAATTATCATTTTAAAATTAAAGTAAATTGGATACCTAGCGAGACAATAGAAACAGTTTTAGAAAAATTAAAAAACTTAAAAGCGCTAAATACTAAACAGTCAGTTTTAAAGTACGCTCAATTAGAAGTTCCAAAAAGGCTTTGGCAAAGTTTAGCAATTTCAAGTGGAATAGAAGAAACCCAGAAATGGGCAGAAACCACAAATAAACAATTACAAGAATTAGCATTTCAGTTAACAAATTCTGTTTTACAAGTAGATGGGAAAAGTACTTTTAAAGAAGAATTTGTAACCGCGGGTGGTATCGATTTAAAAGAAATTAACTTTAAACGTTACGAAAGTAAAATTCATAAAGATTTATTTTTTGCTGGGGAGGTGTTAAATATCGATGCGATAACAGGAGGGTTTAATTTTCAAAATGCATGGACTGGTGGATATATTGTTGCAAAAAGTATTGCAGAATAATAATGCCAGCCTAAATGATAAAAAAAACAACTAAAATTCTGGACTAGGCTTCCTAGAATCTTTAAATAATTTATCTTTGAATTAATATTGCTGTCTATGTCTGAATCGAATTTTTTACCGAAAAAGTATACGAGCGTTTTTAAAAACGGAACCCTAACTTGGGAATCACCGAGTAATATCGCATTGGTAAAATATTGGGGTAAGTATGGAGAACAACTGCCTGCAAACCCTTCTATAAGTTTTACATTAAATAACTGCAAAACAACTACCGAATTAAAATTTCAATTAAAAGAAAACCCCGATCAAGAATTTGAGTTTGATGTGTTTTTTGAAGGAAAGAAGTCAGAAGACTTTAAACCTAAAATTGAGAAATTCTTTAAAAGAGTTGAAAAATACCTCCCATTTATAACAAGATATGTGTTTGAAATACATACTGCCAATACATTTCCACATAGTAGTGGTATTGCTTCTTCTGCTAGTGGAATGAGTGCCTTGGCTTGTTGTTTGATAGCTTTGGAAAAGTCATTAACTAATGAACAATTAACAGAAGAATATTGGATTCAAAAAACATCTTTTATCGCTCGATTAGGATCGGGATCTGCTTGCCGTAGTTTAGAAGGAGATTTAGTTGTTTGGGGAAAACATTCAATAATAAAAGGAAGTTCAAATCTATTCGGAATTAAATATCCGTATAAAGTACATAATAATTTCAATAATTATCAAGATACTATTTTGTTAGTCGATAAAGGCGAAAAGCAAGTAAGTAGCTCTATTGGGCATGACTTAATGCACCAGCATCCATTTGCAGAAAAACGCTTTGAACAAGCTCAAGAAAACATGATTAAGATGATGTCAATTCTAGAAAGTGGAAATCTTTCCGAATTTATCAAAATTATCGAAAATGAAGCCTTAACACTTCATGCGATGATGATGACATCCATGCCCTACTTTATTTTAATGAAACCCAATACCTTAGAGATAATTAATAAAATTTGGACTTATAGAAATGAAACCAACAGTAAGGTTTGTTTTACCTTGGATGCAGGTGCTAATGTTCATGTGTTATATCCTGAACATGAAAAAGATGCTGTTTTGGTGTTTATTAAAAATGAGTTAGTTGCTTATTGTCAGAATGAGCAGTATATTTGTGATCAAATTGGATTTGGTGCAAAAAAATTGTAAATTTAACAAGCCAAACAAAACCTAAATGTACGGACCGTTATTTTATTCAAAAATATTACTCTTTGGTGAGTATGGTATTATTAAAGACTCTAAAGGACTCTCTATTCCTTATAATTTTTACAATGGAGCTTTAAAAATTGATGAAATTCCTGACGCTTCTACTCATAAATCCAATCAAAGTTTAAAACGTTTTTCAGTATATCTTGAAAATCTTCAGAAAGAAGATTCTAGTTTAGTTTCTTTTGATATAGAAAAACTAAAGTCAGCTATTAAAGCTGGTTTGTATTTTGATTCAAGTATTCCACAAGGATACGGAGTTGGCAGTAGTGGAGCTTTAGTAGCTGCTATTTATGATAAATATGCTTCAGATAAAATTACCATTCTTGAAAATTTAACCAGAGAAAAGTTACTGACTTTAAAATCTATTTTTTCAAAAATGGAATCTTATTTTCACGGAAAATCTTCTGGATTAGATCCATTAAACAGTTATTTAAGTTTACCTATTTTAATTAATTCTCAAGATAATATTGAGCCAGCAGGTATTCCATCTCAAAAGCAAGATGGTAAAGGAGCTGTATTTTTATTAGATAGTGGTATCACTGGAGAAACGGCACCGATGGTTCAGATTTTTATGGAAAACATGAAACAAGAAGGTTTCCGTAAAATGATTAAAAACCAGTTTGTAAAACATACAGATGCCTGTGTTTCTGACTTTTTACAAGGTAATGTAACGTCCTTATTTGGTAATGTAAAAGAACTTTCAAAAGTTGTTTTTGAAAACTTTAAGCCTATGATACCAAAAGAGTTTCATAAACTTTGGAAAAAAGGAATTGAAACCAATACGTACTATCTAAAACTTTGTGGTTCGGGTGGTGGTGGTTATATGCTTGGTTTTACAGAGGATATTGTAAAAGCAAAACAAGCCCTTAAAGATTATAAACTTGAGATAGTCTATAGTTTATAATACCTCTTTTTCATGTTAAATAGAAAGCAAAAATACTTTTTTCTTAAGTTATTCAGTTTGTTTTCTATTATTAGGGGCTATAATGTGTTGATTATTGTTTTGGCACAATACCTAACTTCAATTTATATTCTTGCACCTTATTTATCTGTCAAAGAGATTCTATTTGATGTTGATTTATTTATGATTGTATTAGCTTCTGCAAGTGCTATTGCCTCCGGATATATTATAAATAATTTTTACGACAGTGATAAAGATTTAATAAATCGACCGGAGAAAACAATGTTGGATCGTCTGGTAAGTCAACGTACTAAATTAAGTGCTTATTTTGTTTTAAATATTTTGTCGGTATTTTTTGCTAGCTACGTTTCTTTTAAAGCGGTTGTATTTTTCTCCTTGTATATTTTTGGAATATGGTTTTATTCTCATAAAATTAAAAAGTATCCATTTGTTGGAAACTTTGTAGCAGCTACTTTAGCTGTAATTCCATTTTTTGCAGTTTTTATTTATTATAAGAATTTCGATCTAGTCATTTTTGTTCATGCAACCTTTCTTTTTATCGTTATCTCCATGAGAGAATTGGTAAAAGATTTAGAAAACTTAAAAGGGGATTTTGCTCAGAATTACCGCACCATTCCTGTCCTTTATGGTAATCTGGTTTCAAAAAAAATACTTACGTTGTTATGTTTACTAGCATTAATTCCTAGTTATTTATTGATATTTAAATACAATATTGGCGATATGGGATTCTTTTTTTACGGAAGCATCATCGCCTTATTTGTTTTTGTAATAATGTTATGGAAATCGAATAAAAAACTTCATTATATACTGCTGCATAACATTCTCAAATTTATCATCGTTGTAGGCGTTTTTAGTATCGCATTGATAAATGTGAATAGAATTTCTTTATAGTTAAAAATTTGAATCCAGTCGTGTGTTAAACTTATCTCTATATTATTAATTGCTCATATAAAACAGTATTCAACTTTAGGTTTTAAAATTAATTAGGAATTGGTATTTTTACTTTTGATGCATTAAACCCATTGACATTCATTACCTTTGCAAAAAATTAAAAAGAAGCTATCCAGATAGTAAGGTAATAAATATGAGCAAGCAGAAAGATAATAAGCGTATCGGGAAATCATTAGATAAAGGAAAGAGAACGAAACCTTTTGGTAAGGATACTCGTGGTAAAAAACCTAAAGAAACTCCTCAAAATAAACCGTCAAAACCCTCAAAGCCTTCGAATCCTTCGAATGGGATTCGTTTAAATAAATACATCGCAAATTCTGGAATTTGTTCTCGAAGAGAAGCAGACATGTATATTCAAGTTGGGAGTGTTTCTGTAAATGGTACTGTTGTCAGTGAAATGGGTTTTAAAGTAAAACCTAATGATGAAGTGAAATTTGACGGAAGAAAAATCAGTCCCGAAGCAAAAAAATATGTATTGCTCAATAAACCTAAAGGATTTGCAACTACTACTAGTGATAATAAAGGGAATACGGTGATGGATTTAGTAGCGAATGCTTCTAGTATCCCTCTTCATCCCATCGGGAGATTAGGGCGGAATGCAACAGGTTTGTTGTTGTTTACTAATGATGATGATTTTATGCAAAAATTTACGCGTCGTGGTGTCACTCGTTTGTTTCATATTGAATTGGATAAAAATCTAAAATCTGAAGATATTCAACGCATCAAGGAAGGACTTAAAATTAATGGAAAAACTATTGATGTTGAAGAGGTGAGTTGGGTAAACAATGCACCAAAAAAAGAAGTAGGTTTAAAAATAAAACATATCGGAAATAGTGTGATACGAACTATTTTTGATCACTTAAACTATAACGTAGTAAAAGTTGACTGTGTAACGATTGGACCACTAACCAAAAAAGATTTACCTCGGGGCCGTTGGAGAGATTTAAACGAGCTAGAGATGAATAACTTTAGTATGCTTTAGTGAATTTATAATTCTTAAAAATTAATTATCGCAAGCCTCTTCATCCTCTTTTTTTAAATGCGCAACCGTTTTAATAATGCGATTGTGTATAGTGACAATGGGAATCGATTTATAAAAATAGAAAAGCGATTCTTATGAAAGTGTTGCGAGTCAATTGGATAAAATTTCAGATAGAGAAAAAATATGCTGATAAAACTAAAAAACCTATTAAATAATCTTAATGCTTCACATTCAAAAATTATCTAAAAAGTATAAAGGAGCTGATTATTTTTCGGTATCAAATTTAGATTTAGAAATACTTAAAGGTGAGATATTTGGTGTTTTAGGTCCCAACGGCGCAGGGAAAACAACACTGATTTCAATGTTATGTTCTTTAATAAAACCAACATCAGGAACTTTTACGATCAATAATTTAGATTATACTAATAACAAGAAAGAATTAAAGCAATTAATAGGGATTGTGCCCCAGGAATATGCCTTATACCCATCCTTAACGGCTTATGAAAATCTAAGTTACTTTGGTAGTATGTATGGTTTGCAAGGAAAAGTATTAAAAGAACGTATTCATTTATATCTAGAGAAAATGGGACTTTTAGAGTTTGCAAATAAAAAAATTGAAATATTTTCTGGAGGGATGAAACGAAGAATCAATTTAATTGCTAGTATTTTACATCAACCTAAAATATTATTCCTAGACGAGCCTACTGTTGGAGTAGATGTTCAATCCAAGAATGTTATTATAGACCATTTAAAACAATTAAATAAAGAAGGAACTACCATAGTATACACTTCACATCATTTAAACGAAGCGGAACATTTTTGTAGCCGGGTGGCAATAATTGATAATGGAAAAATAATTTTAAAAGGAAAGCCAAAAGAACTTATTTCATCCAATGAAAAAGCACATAATTTAGAAGATGTTTTTATTAGATATACAGGAAAAGAACTAAGAGATCATGTATAAATTATGGGCATCTATACATAAGGAATTTCTTCTTCTTATTCGAGATTTGGGAGGACTTACGATCTTATTTGTAATGCCTTTGGTTCTTGTAATTACGATTACTCTAATTCAAGATAGCTCGTTTAAAAGTGTTCAACAAACAAAAATTCCAATTTTAATAGTTGATAATGATAAAGGAATGATCTCTGAGAATATTTTTGAAGGATTGAGAAATCAAAAATTATTTGAAGTGATTGTAAAAGAAAAAGAAAGCGAAGTTGAGAAACTTGTTTTTAAAGGAACCTATCAGTTAGCAATAGTGATACCAAAAAACTTATCTAAAGATTTAGAACTTAAAATAAGTCGAAATGTTGAAGGAGTTTTAGCAGGTTTTGGGTTTGAAGATGATGAGACTTCTGCTACTAAAATAGAAATTTCCACTAAAGAGGTCAGACTTTATTTTGACCCAGCTCTTCAACCATCATTTAAAACTTCTATAAAGAGTGGCATTGATAAAATGATTTCAAAAATAGAAACGGAGTCTATTTATAAAGCCTTTCAAGAGCAATTATCAGATGATGATTCTAGCTTTACTTTTAATTCAGAGAAATTTATAACCTTTAATGAAATAACACCCAAGTTAAAGGAAGATGAAGTGCTCCCAAATTCTGCTCAACATAATGTTCCTGCTTGGACTTTATTTGCTATATTTTTTATCATAGTTCCATTATCTATAAATATGGTAAAGGAAAAGAGTCAAGGTACTTTTGTAAGATTAAGAACAAATCCTGTTTCTTACTCAATTGTTTTGGCTGGTAAAACAGTAGTGTTTCTTTCGGTTTGTTTGATACAATTTTTTCTAATGGTATTAATTGGTGTTTATCTTTTTCCAGTATTGGAGTTACCAACCTTAAGTGTTTCGGGGAAGTTATTTCCAGCATTTATAGTAGCTTTGTTTTCTGGATTAGCAGCAGTTGGATTAGGATTATTACTAGGAACAGTTGCTAAATCACAAGAACAAGCAGCGCCATTTGGAGCTACTTTTGTAGTGGTGTTAGCTGCTTTGGGCGGCGTATGGGTTCCTGTTTTTATGATGCCCACCATTATGCAATTTACCTCTAGCGTATCACCTATGAATTGGGGTTTAAATGCTTTTTATGATGTGTTTTTAAGAAGCGGAGGTTTATTAGAAATCCTTCCCGACATACTATTATTATTTTTGTTTTTTCTTGTTACAACACTAATTTCTATAATTTATAATACTAAAAAGAATGCGGTCTAATATTAAAATTAGAATTTCAAGTCCATTTAGCCTCCAGTTTCTTCAAACTCATACCACTTTTAAGTTTACAGCAAAAATAAATCCTGAACTCAACCCTGACCTAGCATTAAAAATTGATTTTATAGATGAAAACTAGTATATTCATATTTATATTACTTTTAGGATTATTTTCACCAAGCTTAACAAAAGTAAGAACGGATTATAAAAAAAGTTTTAATAGTAAAGAAGTAACACTTCAATTAAATAAATATTTAGCTGAAGTCAAGAAAACAGATAAAAAATTACTAGTGGCTTATAAAGGAGCAGTCTTAATATTAATGGCTAAATATTCCAAAGTTATTAAAGAAAAAAAAACTTTTTTTAAAGAGGGAGCTACTTTATTAAACTTTGCAATTTTTGAGGAACCTGCTAATGTTGAAATGCGATGTATCCGTTTAAGTATACAAGAAAACGCACCAAAACTATTAAAATATCGAGCCAATAAAACAGAAGATAAACAATTCATAAAAGATGGATATGATACTATTAAATCAACTCCTATAAAAATATATGTCAGAGGATTTATCATGCAGTCTAAATCGTTTTCTGATGAAGAAAAAAAAGAATTTAATTAAACACATCTAAAAGTGCTGGATAGAAGTTCGCTTGAACATAAAATAAAAACTCTTAAAATATGTGTAATCATACCCACACATAACAATGAGCACACTTTAAAAACAGTCATAGATGGAGTATTAAAAATTACAAAAGATTTAATTGTTATTAATAACGGTGCTACCGAAGCTACTTTTAGAGTTCTAAAAACATATACTGAAATAACACAGATCTCTTTAACAAAAAACAAGGGAAACGGAAATGCGTTGCGAATTGCTTTTAAAAAAGCTGAAGCATTAGGATATGATTTTGCCATCACATTAAAAACTGATGGACAGTATTATCTTGAAGATATAGCGGTATTTGTTAATCAACTAGAATTTGAAACTAATAAAAACCTTCTACTTATTGGGTCTGCAAATAGGGATCAAAAAACGGTTTCTGGCAGAATGAGTTTTACTGATAAACTTTCAATTTTTTTATATAAACTTCAAACGGGTATTCAATTAAAAAATACGCAATCGAGATTTCGTTTATACCCTTTAAAAGAACTGAATAAAATTAAATTTTTTACGACCAAGTCTGAATTTGAAATTGAAAATATAGTTAAAGCAGCTTGGAGAGGAATTTCAGTAAAGAACGTTCCGGTTAAAGTATCAATCGACCATGAAGAAAGGGCAACTCATTTTAAATCAATCAAAGGTTTTTTAAGAATAAGTTTGTTAAATACTTGGTTCATTTTAGTAGCATTCCTTTATATAAAACCACGTAATTTAATACGAGAATTTAGGAAAAAAGGGATTCGACGATTTATAAAAGAAGAGATATTAGGAAATAATGAATCTCCATTAAAGAGTGCTCAGGCAATGGCATTAGGAGTTTTTATTGGTTTAACTCCGCTTTGGGGATTTCATACCATATTGGTGCTTTCATTAGCAGTATTATTTAAATTAAATAAAGCGATTTCGTTTGCTTTTACCAATGTTAGTTTTCCACCTTTTATTCCTTTTACAGTTTATGCAGGGATCATGATAGGTAACTATGTTTTAGGAGAGCCCACCGATTATTCATTTGCAGATTTTGAAGAAAATTTTGAATTAGTTAAGAGTCTAAAAACCTATGTAGTTGGAAGTTTTATTTTAGCATCTGTGGTGTCTGTTATGGTGGGTATAGTAGCTTATCTCTTATTGTTTTTATATGCTAAGAAAAAGCACGATTAAAATTCGATTTCTACTATAATAAACTTATTTTTTTTCCAAAATTTAAAGAGGCCAATACACCACTAACAAGGACTGTATTATAAAAAAGAGGATAAAAGGTAAAACTAGATATCCCATAACATCTCTTGATTGAAGTTTAATACCTTTTCCCATTATAGGAATTATAATAAGTAAAAAAAAAGGCTGTAACATATTGCTTAAACTCTCACCATAAGCAGCAGATAAAGAAGCTCTAGAGATCATAGCTGTTACTTGAGTATCTGGTAAACCAGCTCCTAATTCAATAACAGCATTAATTAAACTGGGTCCAATTACTGCAAATTCGCCTCCTGCAGAAGGGATAGCAAAATTTACAATTCCTCCAGTTAAGTAAGCGAAAAGAGGATAGGTTTCTAAGGTAGCAACAGAAGCCATTAGTTGTCCTAATTTATCCCCCAATCCAGTGTATAACATAATTCCCATAATACCTGCATAAAATGGATATTGAAATAAAACACCAGAAATATTACTACTGGAACGTTTCATTGAAATTACATAGCGAGAAGGTGTTTTATGAAGTAACATTCCAAACATTATAAAAATAAAAATCATAATATTAAAGTTTAAATCAAGTCCTTTAGTGCTAAAATGATAAACTATATAGCTAAGTCCCATTGCTACGATAATCATTTGTAGTAAGACACTATTATTTAAGCTGTCCGATAGTGTTTTAAAGGGTAAATTTAAGCTAGAAGCCTCTTCTTTAATGGTACTTTTTTCGAGTTCTTCATCCGAAATCATCAAATCTTTTAATTCTTTATTTTTTGAAGACCTCGGACGTAAAATGTACATCACTATTGGAGCACTTATTACCATAAAAAGAATCATCACTAAATTTAATGATGATTGTAAGGTTAATGAAGTTGGAATTACTTCAGTGAGAACACCCGTTTCAATTAAAAAGTTTTTTTTAGAATTTAAAAGTAGTGGGATGGAACTAGATAATCCAAATACCCAACTATTAAAAGAAAAATATACACAAGCAATTAAATATGGATAATGAACTCCTTTTACTCTCAGCGCTAATTCTCTAGCGAGTACAGCAGTTATTACCAGCCAACCAAAACTAATTAAGGACAGTAGCAATCCAATAAATACTACTAATAAATAAACTTGTGATGGCGTTTTTAAATGTTTGGAAAGAGCATCAATAGCTCTTTTAACCAATGGAGATAATGCGATGCTAAAACCTGTTATAATTATTAATGCAATTTGCATGGCAAATCCAATTAAATCGAAAAAACCGGTATACCAAGATTTAATAATTTCTAAAACAGAAGTATCTACCCAAAAAAATGATCCCAATGCTGTCGTTAGTGTGAGTAATATTGCAAATACAAAAGCATTTGGCATGAACTTTAAAAACAGATTTGATAATAATTCTCCTAATTTTTGAATCATAAAAAATATTAATACTTTAAATATAAATAATTTTATTTCTTTTTTATCTCCCTATTATCCAATATTTGCATTGAATAAATAACCAACCGTTGCAGTCAGTCCCATAGCAAGTGTTCCCCAAAACGTGATTCTAATAATTGCTTTTCCAATACTTGAACCACCTGTCTTAGCTGCTAATGCTCCTAAAATTACAAGAAAAAATAGTGCAAATATGTACAGTGAATATTCCATGCTCTTTAAAGGAATAAAGAGTGTAACTAAAAAAGGAAGTAATCCTCCTGCTGTGAATGCTGCAAGAGAAGCAAATGCAGCTTGAATAGGTTTGGCTTGACTAATTTTATTAATTCCCAATACATCTCTAATATGAGTGCCCAATGCATCGTGTTCTGTTAATTCTTTAGCTACCTTCAATGCAGTTTCTTTATTTAAACCTCTTTTTTCATAAATTCCTACCAGTCGTTCCAATTCGATTTCGGGTTTATCATTAAGCTCTTTTTTATTACGTTCAATATCTGCATTTTCAGTGTCTTTTTGCGAACTTACAGATACGTACTCTCCAGCAGCCATTGATAGAGCACCGGCAACTAATCCCGCTAAAGTTGCCAAAATAACAGGTTCTCGAACATCAGTAGCAGCTGCAACTCCAATTGCGATACTAACCGTTGATAAAATTCCATCATTAGCTCCGAGTACAGCAGCTCTTAACCAATTACTTCGTTGTACGTAAATAGGATCTATTTTTTCTGTTTTTTTTATCATTTAGGCTGTTCCTTCAAATTAAGTATATTTGAAATTTCATTTAAGGTGTGCAATTAGTAAATATAGGTTTTGGCAAAATCCATTGGGTAGTGTTAGCATTAAAATCACCACAAAGTGTCACGTTCTCAACATTCCAAGAACTGAGGTTTTGATTATAGGAATCCGCATCACTAAACATTCCATACATTTCTTCTACAAAACTCACATCCCAATTTTCAAGTGCTTGGTTAAAACTAGCGGCTTTATAAAACATCCAATTCATATTAGTTACATTTTCAACATCCCAATTTCCAATATCTTGATTAAAATTGCTGGCATTGACAAATAAACCCCTCATAGAATCAACATTACTCACATCCCAATTTTCCAAAGATTGATTAAAGGCAGCAGCGTTCGTAAACATATTACTCATATTACGAACATTACTCACATCCCAATTTCCAATGTCTTGATTAAATTCAAATGCATCCCAAAACATAGCATAAGTATTAATTACATTACTCATATCCCAATTATTAATAACTTGGTTAAAGCGAGTAGCTCTATAAAATAACAAAGCCATGCTAGTAACTTTTGTAGTAGCTAATTTGCTAAGATCACCTCCATTTTCGATTAATTCTTCTAACATTGGTTTGTCTACAACGGTATAAGTTATACCGTTTATTTCACCCGTGGCTCCTACTTCTGTCCATTCTTTTGCTTTTATAGTAATCCCATTGGTATCGATATATACCGGATTGTCGATATCTTCAATAACCGTCACTTGTCTGGATACTGAAGCTGTATTGCCAGCTAAATCTGAAACACTATAGATAATAGTATAAGTGGCTATAACATTCATATTTGGGTTTCCAGTTACAACGATACTTGAAGTTAAGTCTCCATCTATATTATCTATAGCAGTTGCCCCAGCATCTATATATGTTGTATACTGAGTAATACTAGTAGGTGAATCTCCTAATAAAGTAATAATAGGAGCCCTTATATCATTAATTGAATGGCTATCATCATCACTACAGGCAATAATGAATATAGAGAAGGCTAAATAAACAAATTTTCTCATAATTTCTATTTTGATTATTTATTAGAGTCTACAATATAGATAAGTTTTTTCATATTTCATGTTTTATAAAACGACTTAAAGACATTGGATTTAAAGTAACGATTTATTAAAATAAATAGCATATACTCAAAATGAATTCAGAGTATTTTAAGCCTTAAAAAATTAAATAAATTAGTAATTTTGTTATATTTTTAGCTCACACATTATGTGGTAGGAGTAATGCTCGATATAAAGTTTTAAATGTAACCTTAAACATATTAAAAGTATTGTTGCAGAAAGCCTAACCCATTTATTAGATTATAAATCTAATTTTTAGTGGTTTTTTATGTGAAAATAACAAGGGATTATTATACTAATTTAGTATGTTTTTTTATTAAGACATTTGATGTCGTATTCTAAAATACTTCACCTGTTTAAATTTGTAGTATCATTAACAATCTAACTAAAATTATAAAAAAATTTAAAGTAAAAGAAGAAAATGAAACCCAAAACTAATACAGTCATGTTTAAAAAAGATAATGACCTTATTAATAAATCGTTAAAGGTTGAGTTTGTTGGAATAGTAATTTTAGATGCCCAACAACATATTATTGAAGCCAACGAATCGGCAACTCGGATGTTTGGTTATAAAACAAAAGAGTTTCATCAACTCCATCTCCAAGTTTTATTCTCTGATGCCTATAAAATTCAACTTGAGAATCAGTTAAAAGGTTTTTTTAATCAAGGAGTCCAAGAACAAAAGGAGAGAAACCTTACTATTTATGGCGTGCATAAAAGCAAGAATATGTTCCCTGTAGAAGTGAGTTTAAATATTTTTAAGCTATGCGATAAAGAATATATAATGGTATCTGTTACCGATATTTCAGCAAGGAAAGAACAGGAAGTAAAGCTCAGTAATTTAAATGCCGAATTTGAACAAAAAATTCTTTTGAGAACAAAAGAGTTAAATGAAACAATTAGTCAATTAGAACATGAAAATATGTTACGGGTTGATGCCGAAAAAGACATCAATATTGCCTTTAGAAGAGAACGGGAATTAAATAAATTAAAAACAAATTTTTTATCTTTGGTTTCCCATGAGTTTAAAACTCCATTGAGTGGTATTCTAACGTCTATTATTTTATTGGGGAAGTATAACTTGGCAGAACAACAAGAAAAACGAAATAAACATATCAAAATCATTACCGATAAGGTGCAATATCTAAATAATATTTTAAATGATTTCTTATCTCTAGAAAAATTAGAAACCGGAAATGTAACCTATAATTTAAGCACTTTTAAATTAGGCAAAGTGATGAAAGAGGTAGTTTCTAATACCAATATACTATTAAAAGAAGGTCAATCTATAAATTACCCAGACCATATCGATGAAATATCTTTATTGCAAGATGAGAAAATTATTGAGTTGACCTTATCTAATTTAATACACAACGCTATTAAATATTCTTCAGAAAATTCAGTGATAGCTATCAAGGTCAGCCAAGATCACGAAATTACCACCTTAGAAATAATTGATGATGGTATAGGTATCCCAAAAATTGATCAAAAAAATATTTTTAATCGTTATTTTAGGGCTGAAAATGTTCTATTAACAGAAGGTACAGGAATAGGATTAAATATTTCAAAATCTCATATTGAAAATTTAGGAGGATCTATTAATTTCGAAAGTGAAGAAAATAAAGGCACTACATTTACCATTAGTATTCCAAATACAGCAAAATTATGAAGAAGTTATTATTAATTGAAGATGATCTTGTTTTAAGAGAAAACACTGCAGAAATTTTAATGCTTTCTAATTTCGAGGTTATTACTGCCTCTAACGGCTTGGAAGGAGTTGCATTAGCAAAAAGCAGTATGCCAGATATTATTATTAGTGATATTATGATGCCAGAACTGAATGGCCACGAAGTATTAGAGATTTTAGCCAATGATGAACGCACCAAATACATTCCTTTTATATTCTTATCGGCAAAAACCGAACGTAAAGACGTAAGAAAAGGAATGAATATGGGCGCAGATGATTATATCACCAAACCTTTTGAAGAAGAAGAACTAATAAGTGCTATAGAAAGTCGAATTGCCAAAGCTTCCATTTTAAAAGATCGTAGAACTTTAAAAGGGGATACAGCAAATCAAAAAAACAACATCCGTTCATTGAACGATTTAAAAAACTTCTTTACCAATAACGGAACGAAATTTACCTTTAACAAAGACCAAGTTATCTATAGCCAAGGAGCACATTCTAATTTTATATATTTAATTCTAAAGGGTATTGTGAAATTACATCAGTTGGATAAAAGTGGAAAAGAACTCACCACCAAATTAAATAAAGTAGGTGATTTATTCGGCTATACTTCGTTTACAGAAAATATTACCTACCAAGAAACCGCAACCACAATTATGGAAAGCAAACTGGTGGGAGTTTCTAAACAGGAATTGAAGTCTATATTGGACGAAAACCACGGTGTTACTTTAGAGTTGATACAGTTGTTAACCGAGGATCTTAGTGGGATAAAAGAGCATTTGGTTCACATGGCTTACAGTAACGTAAATAAAAAAACGGCAAGTACTATTTTAATGTTTGTCGAAAAATTGTATTGTGCTCCAGAAGAGACTATAAATATTTCCCGCAATGATTTGGCGAGTGTTGCAGGCGTTGCAACAGAATCTTTAATTCGAACTCTATCCAGTTTTAAAAATCAAGGAATTATTGAAATTGAGGGCCGAAATATTAAAATTCTGGATCTACAGCGATTGAAGAAAATTCAATAAATAAAGGTATGTAAAAATTGGGCAAGAGCTCCTTGAAAGAAAAATAGGTTTTTTTTAACACTTACTAGTACTGATTTATATAATAAGAAAAGGTATTCTAAAATCAATGCTATAGTCTTGATGAATTAATGTTTTTTAAATTTTGAACTCAATTTTTAATCACTTCTTCGTAGGGTTTTAAAAAGTATTGTTTAAACAAAATAATCATTAAACCAGTCATAGGAATAGCAATAAGTCCGCCGGGCATTCCAAGAAGGTAGCTCCAAATACTAAGAGCTAATGTAATAATCACAGGGTTTATACCAGTATTGTCTTTCATTATACGTGGCTTAAGTAACCATTCTTCAATAATACTTGCTACAATAAAGACAGCTATAACGATACTAAAGTAGAATAAAAAGCTTTGAGGGTTTTCTACAGAGAGCACCATGCAGCTAATTGAAAGTGGTATGAGTGCTAAATATTGTAAGTAAGAAATGTACGATAGTAAAATGATTAATAAACTAATTAGAATCGTTCCAGGCATGTCTAAAATTACAAATGTGCTGATATAAATTAAAGATAGTAAAAGGATTATTTTTGTTCTTAATTTTAAATACTTAACAAAACTTTGATTGAAATCATCAATTATTGTGTGAAATATAGATTTTATTTTACCCCCAAAATATTTTTGACGAATTTTAGTAAAGTAGTCTAGTTGATATAAGATAAGTATAAAATATCCAATCGTGGAGAATAGAATAAATAAGAAACTAAATTTAGGTTTTAATTGATCCGTATTTTTTTTTTGACTTTGAAATATAGCAGTTATTTTTTCATAACTCGTCTTTATAGATTCGGTGTCTAGCTTCGAATAATCAATGTTTTTTATTGTATTTATTATTGAATCAGATTTATGTTTTAGTAGTTTTTTTCCTTGGTCAATATCATATAAATTACTAACATATTTTTTTATTTTTTGTGTAGTTTGGTTTAGATTTTCTTGATTTTTTGTTGTTAAAAAAACAAAACTTTGATTGAGTCTTTTAAAATCTCGATTGATATAATTAGTAAAAAAAACAAAAAACAAAATAATTATTCCCGTATTTATTCCCAAAAAAATAGTGGTAGCAAGCCCCTTATTTTTAACTATTTTCTGTATTCGTGTAATTATTGGTTTCGCCGAGAATGCAAGTAACATTCCCAAGATAAAGGGTAACAAAATACCATAGAGATAGTAAAATGCAATGGAAAAACCAATCATTAATAAACCTATTATAATTTCGTTTTTGTAGTGTTTCATTATCTGATTTTCAATGTTACTATCTTTTTTTTGTCAAATATATTTGATAAAAAAAATCTTATTATTTTCAAGTAGACAGCTAGTTATAAAGTGTCATTGATAAGTTTGTTTTTTTTATAAATATAAGTAAATTCGAATTACTGCATTGTAAATATATATATATAAATAGTTGTTATGTTGTCATGAATTTAACTAGGTATAAACACCTGGTAATAATTAAAATCACTGGAAAACCTTACAGATATATACAGTTTAAAAGAATTGCTCTATACTGAAGGTTTAACTGATGACGAGGGTTTACCCCTGATTAAAACTGAAACTAGTAACAGTTTGCTACTACATTAAGGATATTAAATTATAATAGTATTAAATAGTATAGCTAATACAACAGGTAATAAATATGGAAGTAGACAGAAAGGTACACCTAATAGATTGACAAAAGAATTAAGAACTTTGTTGAAAAATATATTATATCAGGAACTGGAAGAAATACAAGAAAGATTAGAATTATTAAAACCTAAAGAAAGGGTAGAACTACTTATAAAGTTAATGTCTTATATGTTGCCTATAACAACAAGCATATCACATGCCATTAATGAACCTTTGGATTGGGTTTAAAAAAGCCACCCTAAATTAATAGAATGGCTTATAATCTATAAATGTATTATGATTAATTCTTTATAAACTTTCTGTCAGTTTGATCTATACCGTCTGAAATTTTAATGATATAAACTCCATTTGATAATTCACTTACATCTATTTTATCAGTATTGCTTGTAGCAATTACCTTAGCACCTAAAAGATTATAGATAGTAATAGATACAGGGTTTACATTTCCTTCTATAAATAAATAATTAGCTGTTGGGTTTGGAAATATATTCACATCTAACACTGATGTATTATCTCCTAAACTTAATATCTCACATGCTGCTTCGTTATTTACGAAGGTAGAAGCAGGGTCTATATTTGTCCAATTTGCAGTACTGTAGGAAGCATCATCTACATAGATGCAGGTTAGGTTAGGGTTGGATGTTGAATTAAATGGAGAAAGGTTTGTATTGTTCCCATTTCTAACATCTAAACTTGTTAATTGATTAGTATAGCAAAACAAAGCTGTCAAGGCAGCATTATTACTAACATCTAAACTTGTTAATTGATTTTTATAACAATTCAAAAGTTCTAAAGCAGTATTCGCACTCACATCTAAACTTGTTAATTGATTGTCAAAACAATACAAAAATTCTAAAGCAGTATTATTATTAACATCTAAACTTGTTAATTGATTAAAATCACAATACAATGTAGTCAAGTCAGTATTATTACTAACATCTAAACTTGTTAATTGATTTTTACCAAAATCTAATTCAGTCAAGGCATTATTTAAACTCACATCTACACTTGTTAATTGATTAGTATAACAATACAAAAATTCTAAAGCAGGACTCGCATTAACATCTAAACTTGTTAATTGATTAAAACTACAAAACAAAGCTGTCAAGGCAGCATTATTACTCACATCTAAACTTGTTAATTGATTTGAATTACAATTCAACAATTCTAAAGCAGAATTCGCACTCACATCTAAACTTGTTAATTGATTGTCAAAACAATACAAAGTAGTCAAGGCAGTGAAATCTTCAATACCTGTTAGATTTGCAATATCTCTATTGTCAATTTCTAAATATGTTACACCACTAATATTGGCAGTTAGTACAGAACCATCAATTGGAGCAGTATCATAGCCTAAATCTATTAAAGCTTGTTCAAAATTAGGATCGGGAATTTCTGTGGTTTGGCTAAAACCAACTAATGTAAAGCCTAAAAGCAATAGTAGAAATAATTTTTTCATAGTGTTTATTTTTAGTTTCAAAACAAAAGTAATATATATTTAAGTATTAACATAAGATTAATTGATTTATCGTGTCACAATTTTTATTTCAAATAAAAAAGCTATCAATTTAATGATAACCTTTAATACGTAAATCTATAAGCAGAAGCTTTCACCTGCACCCTATTTATAAATATCAAGTATACAGAACCACAGGGTTATAGTGTGTTTTAAGAAGACGACCCCTCAAAAGAAAACCGAAATTTTAAGCGATTGTGGTTAGAAATAAAATAAATTAGTTGGATTTTTTTGAGTTTTT
>CAJXVL010000021.1 GCA_913061205.1 uncultured Flavobacteriaceae bacterium
CACCATTTAATTGAGAATCGAAATCCCTAGTAAAAGCATTGTACATTAAATAACCAATTTTCTGACCTTGTACCGTTATGGTTTCAGCAATAAGTATAGGGTTCTCCGTATATTGTTGTTTTACTAATGCTATACTTTCTCCAGTTGGAGTAATGGTAATCCCATCAAAAGTAGCTAGCGCTATTTCATAGGAATTGAGGCTTAATAACTCAGAAAAATTAGTGTCGTTTATTTGTTGTCCATTAATGCTATTAAAAATCATGCCTCTTTCTAAGTTTTTAGATGCAGCATCTGTTCCTGGTAATACATAACGCACATAACCAAACACATTACTGCTACCATCGGGATAATAAACCAAACCGAATTCCATTCCATTATTTAAGCTAACTCCATTTAGAGCATCTTCTAGTACATTATAATCGTCTACTAATAAACTAAACCGATCTTGTGGGGATTTTAAAAAGCCAAATAAGCTTTCTGGGGTTTCAAACGAGTTTAAAAAAGTATTTAGCTCATCCTGATTAGCAAAATTATCATTTGCTAATTCTGGTGTGTCTGCTTTATAAAGGTAAAAGTAGTTAAGCCCTCTATAAATAAAGTTTCCAATATCTAAGTCTGAAGCGGGTTGTATAGTGTCATCTAAATCTTCAAAGCAAGAAACAAATAAAGTAGCAATGGCAATTAACAGCAATAAGATTTTCTTTTTCATAAGATTGGGTATATTCGATATTTAATTAAATCACTAAAATAGTTACATTATTGTTAATCGAAAATATTTTGTAACAATATTAAGCGAGGCTCGTCTTCTTAATATAACAGCATAACTATTAATCAAATTGAAACAAAAAGAGTTTTTAAATACAATTATTCCTTGCAAAAACACCTTATATAGGTTGGCAAAAAGACTTTTAGTTTCCAGCGATGAAGCTGAAGATGCTGTGCAAGAGGTTTTTTTAAAACTATGGAAAGGAAGAGATAAAATTGATAATTATAGAAGTCCAGAGGCATTTGCAATTACCATGACAAAAAATTATTGTTTAGATCGATTAAAATCAAAACAAGCTTCAAATTTAAAAATCGTTCATAATAATTATAAAAATAGCGAAAATATTGAAAGAACTATTGAAGGAAATGAAGGAGTAGAATTGGTTACTAAAATCATGGAGACCTTACCAGAAAAACAAAAAATGATCATGCAGTTAAGAGATATTGAACAATTTGAATTTGCTGAAATCTCTCAGATGCTAGAAATAAATGAAACTGCAATTAGAGTAGCATTATCAAGAGCACGAAAAGTAGTAAGAGAACAATTAATTAAACAATACAATTATGGAATTAGCTAAAATAGAATTATTGTTAGATTCTTATTTTAAAGGAGAAACAAGTTTAGACCAAGAGAATATGCTTCGTGATTATTTTTCAACTGCGACCATAGCTCCTCATTTAATGGCCTATCAAGGATTGTTTATAGGCTTAAAAAATGCACAAAAAGAAGTTTCAGAACGAGAAGTTAGTCTTCCTGAATCTTCAACTAATTCGAGAAGTTGGTGGTTAAGTATTGCAGCCACTTTAGTTATATTATTAGGAGTGGTTGGTTTACAGTTTCCAGCAAACCAAATGACTACGGAAGAGCAACATGCCTTGGCAGAATTCAATAAATCAAGAACGACTTTATTACTTATGTCTAAGAGTTTTAATAAAGGAACCCAAGAATTGGCAGTTATATCTCAGTTTACAGAAATAAAAAATAGAATTTTAAAATAAATAATATTCAATAATCAATTAAATAAATAATATGAAAAAGTTAGCAATTATAATAGCAATAGTAGTAGCTCCAATTTATATGAGCGCGCAAGATGCATTTGACTCATTTGAATTTGAGCGTGAAGTAAGTTCAGTGGTAGTTACCAAAAACATGTTCAAACTTCTAAGTAAATTAGATTTAGAATCTAATGATATAGAAGCCAAAGAATATTTAGAATTAGTAAACAATCTAGATAATATCAAGATTTATAGTACTGAGAATAAAGAAGTAGGTGGAAGAATGGATGTTGCTGTAGCAACCTATTTGTCACAATCTCCTGGATTATCTGAATTGATGAGGGTAAAAGACAGTGGTAAAAACATTAAGTTTTATTCAAGAAATGGTAAAAGTGATAATTATGTAAGTGAATTATTAATGCATCTTACTGGAAATATCGACGGTGATGACAGAACGATTATTATGAAAATTACAGGAAACATAGACCTTAAAAAGATTTCAAAACTTACAAGTGAACTAAATATGCCTGGTAGCGAAGAATTGAAGAACATAAATAGCGAAAACTAAATAGATGATACTTATAAAATATATTTTAGGAATTGGATTAGCAGCACTTACTTTATTTAGCTGTAGTAATAAAGAATCATTGCAACGCTATATCGTAGATAGGCAAGACGATGACTCTTTTTTAAAAATTGATATTGCAGCAAGTTTATTACAAACAGATAGCGCTAATTTATCTCAAGAAGAAAAAGATATTTTGAAAACTATAAAAAAGATAAATGTAATTGCATATCCAATAGAAGAAGGAAATGTTTCAGCCTATGAAGTAAAAATGCAAGTGTTAAAAACGATCTTAGATCAAGATCGCTATAAAACGCTTATGAAGTATGGGTCCAATAAAGAAGGAGCAACCCTAAAATATGTAGGTTTAGAAGATGCAATTGACGAAATTATAGTGTTTGTAAGGGATGATGAAAAAGGATTTGCTTTATTCAGATTATTAGGAGATGATATGCGTCCTGAACAAATGATAAAATTAATGACTGCTATTGAAAAAGGAGATGTAGATATCTCTAAATTAAATTCAATAGGAAAGATCTTCAATATGTAAAAAGAAAAATAACTTCAATAAAAAAAGATCGATTTATATAGTCGATCTTTTTTTATAATTCAATTTTAAAGTATAAATCTATATTCCAGTATAGTTAGAAGGTGTAATCACTCGCATTTCTTGCTTTACACTTTCAGAAACGTCTAAGGTTTCAATAAAAGCAGCGATGGATTGTGCATTTATCTTCTCATTAGTTCGGGTT
Organism: uncultured Flavobacteriaceae bacterium; assembly: GCA_913061205.1. GTDB lineage: Bacteria > Bacteroidota > Bacteroidia > Flavobacteriales > Flavobacteriaceae > Marifrigoribacter. Next base: position 3,079 of record CAJXVL010000021.1, read on the forward strand.
AATCCTTTTAATGCTTCATAAGCATTGGGATAAGCTTCCCGACGTAGAATGGTCTGAATAGCTTCTGCAACAACCGCCCAATTATTTTCTAAATCCTCCGCAAATTTACTTTTGTTTAATAATAATTTATTCAATCCTTTTAAGGTTGATTGAAATGCAATTAGGGTATGTCCAAAAGGAACTCCTATATTTCTTAAGACCGTACTGTCTGTTAAATCTCTTTGCAATCTACTTATGGGAAGCTTTGCAGATAAATGCTCAAATAAAGCATTAGCAATTCCTAAATTACCTTCACTGTTTTCAAAATCGATAGGATTTACTTTATGAGGCATCGCACTAGATCCAACTTCACCTTCTTTGATTTTTTGTTTAAAATAATCCATAGACACATAAGTCCAGATATCACGATCTAAATCGATAAGGATATTATTTATTCTTTTTAAGCAGTCAAATAAAGCAGCCATATGATCGTAATGCTCAATTTGTGTAGTTGGAAAAGAATGATGAAGTCCTAGTTTATCATGAACGAAGTTTTCTGCAAATGTTTTCCAATCGGTAGTTGGATATGCGACTTTATGAGCGTTAAAATTTCCAGTTGCTCCCCCGAATTTCGCAGCACTTTTAAGATTGTCTAATAAATCGAATTGCTCTTCAATACGAACTACAAATACATTTATTTCTTTGCCCAAACGAGTAGGAGAAGCAGGTTGTCCGTGAGTTCTAGCAAGCATTGGGATATCAGCCCAATCGGCAGCTAAGGAAGCTAATTTGTTTTTTAATTCTAATAATTGAGGAACATATACATCGTTCATCGCATCTTTTAAAGATAAAGGAACTGCGGTGTTGTTAATGTCTTGAGAAGTCAATCCAAAATGAATAAACTCTTTATATTCCTTTAAGTTTAGAACATCAAATTCTTCTTTAATAAAATACTCAACCGCTTTTACATCGTGGTTGGTTACTATTTCAATGTCCTTAATTCGTTGAGCATCTTCAGTAGAGAAATTGGTATATATTTTTCTCAATTCAGAAAATAAAGAAGTATCAAAACTAGCAAGTTGAGGTAGCTTTAATTCCACTAAGGCAATAAAATATTCAATTTCAACTTGAACACGATATTTAATCAGCGCTTCTTCAGAAAAGAAAGGAATTAAAGAATTGGTTTTGGAAGCATACCGACCATCAATAGGTGAAACAGCTTGTAATGAGTGAGTTGACATAGTTATGGTTTTGAATAGTTTACAATGCAATATGCAATGGAAAATAAAGATGCAAAGATAGGGAAGTTTAATAGTTTGCTATTATGCCTTTAGATTTTTTAACCAATTCCTTTCAATTTTCTCGATGGTTATTTTTCCAAGAGCTTTATAAGCTACTGTTTTGTTGTTTATAGGGTATTCAATAATTATTCTTAATTCTAAATGAATCCAACAGTTCTAAATATAAAACTTCAATATCCAAGTAGCTCTTTAAGATACCTCATCTTTATTTTTGAAACAATAGTTTAATAATTCAGTTAGAATCTCTGGATGTTTGATTACCTGATGTGCAGTATCTAATCGGGTGAAACGATATACTCTTCTAGCGCCGATTTGTTAGCTAATATTTTAGAATTGGTTTTCATTAATAAAACTGCTGAGTTTATTTAATGTTTTTAATAAATTCAATTGCTTTTGCAACACCTGTGGTGGCTTTTTCAGCATATATCTTTATTCTTTCTGTTGAATTTACCGCTGGTTTCGGATCTATGAAAAAAATTTTTACTGATGGTGAAGCAAATTGAAGCAAGCTAGCCGCAGGATATACCTGCATCGAAGTTCCTACAATAATCAATATTTCAGCTTTTTGTACTATTTTAATAGCAGTATTCATTTCAGGAACCTCTTCTCCAAACCATACAATATGTGGTCTTAACTGATAACCATCTTTACATTTGTCTCCTATTATCAAATCTTTTTTCCATTCCAATACCGCAGTATTAATAGCGGTACTTCTAACTTTTAATAACTCTCCGTGTAAATGCAAAACATTGGAACTTCCAGCTCTCTCGTGTAAATCGTCTACATTTTGAGTGATAATCGTTACAGCATGTATTTTTTCTAAATCAGCTAATATCTTGTGGGCTTCATTAGGATTGACTTCTAACAATTGTTTGCGACGTTGATTGTAAAAATCTAAAACTAAATTTTGATTGGCATTCCAACCTTGAGGAGAAGCAACTTCCATCACATCATGGCCTTCCCAAAGACCATTGCTATCCCTAAAAGTATTAATTCCACTTTCGGCACTCATTCCAGCTCCTGTTAAAACGACGATGTTCATTCTTGTTGGTTTTTATATCTTTGTAAAAACTAATTTTAGTGTAAAATTTGATTTTTAAAAATAAAGAATAATCTTGGATAATCAATTATTAGAACACTTACTTTCTTTTTTAACAGATCGAAGAAAAAACCTTTTTGATGAGGTGATTTCTAAGCGTACTAGACATTTTACAGTAGCAACAGAAGATGTGTATCAACTGCATAATACCAGTGCGGTAATGCGATCTTGTGATGTTTTTGGTATTCAAGACTTGCATGTAATTGAAGAAAAAGTAAGTAAGAAAATAGATAGAGAAATTGCAATGGGAGCTCAGAAGTGGGTGAACATAAATCGTCATAATTCTACAAAAGAATGTATTGATAACTTAAAAGAAAATGGGTATCAGATTATTGCCACTACTCCACATAATAATTCTACCGAATTAAAAGAATTTGACATTTCTAAGAAATCAGCTTTTTTCTTCGGTAAGGAAAAAGAAGGCCTGAGTGATATTGTTTTGGAAGCTGCTGATGGATATTTAAAAATACCGATGTATGGTTTTACCGAAAGTTTGAATATCTCAGTTTCTGCAGCAATCATATTACAAACTTTAATTACTAGATTAAAAGATTCTGATGTTGTTTGGGAACTTTCAGAACTAGAGAAAAATGAAATTAAGTTACAATGGGCCAAAATGAGTATAAAAAGTTCCACTGAAATAATAGAAAGATTTAATAAAACTAATTAATTTTTTAATACTTTTTTATTTACATAAATTATTCCTGCGATATGAAATTAGTTTTTGCAACTCACAATCAAAATAAAATGAAAGAAGTAGCAACTTTAATGCCTTCTTATATTGAATTGTTAAGTTTAACAGATATTGGTTGCTTTGATGAAATACCAGAAACTTCTTCAACGATAGAAGGGAATGCCTTGTTAAAAGCAAATTTCGTAAAAGAACATTATGGCTTTGATTGTTTTGCCGATGATACTGGCTTAGAAGTTCAGGAACTAAATAATGAACCGGGTGTTTACAGTGCAAGATATGCTGGAGCCGCTAATGATGCCCAAGCTAATATGGATAAATTATTAGCGAATTTAAATAATAAAAGCAATCGAAACGCTCGTTTTAAAACGGTTATTGTGTTTATTCAATCTGAAAAAACAGAATTTTTTACCGGTATTTGCGAGGGAACTATTACCATGGATAAAAAAGGAGCTTCAGGATTTGGATATGATCCAATATTTCAAGCAATTGGCTTTAAAAAAACATTTGCAGAAATGACATTAGCGCAAAAAAGTAAAATCGGGCATAGGGGAAAAGCTGTTCGCTTATTAATCAATTACTTATCAAAAGCTTAGATTAAAAATAAAGCTATATATTTGCCGCTTGAAAATCCTCAGGGTGAGGACGTGTTGAAAGAAGTAGTATAGGATTTATTTGTCGGGTATACTTCTAAAACATCACACAAATAAATAAAATAAAATACTACAATGAGCAAATTTGCTGAATTAGGTCTGGAAGAAAATCTTCTAAAGGCCATCGAAGATATGGGGTTTACAACTCCATCAGATGTACAAGAAAAAGCAATCCCAGTTTTACTAGAAAAAGATACCGATATGGTTTCTTTAGCACAAACAGGAACTGGTAAAACAGCAGCATTTGGTTTTCCTATGTTGCAAAAAATAGATATAGGAAGCCGTACTACTCAAGGGCTGATACTTTCTCCAACAAGAGAACTTTGTTTACAAATCACCAACGAAATTAAAAATTATGGTAAGTATTGCAAAGGATTAAATGTAGTAGCAGTATATGGAGGAGCTAGCATTTCTGATCAAGCCAGAGACATTAAAAAAGGAGCGCAAATTATTGTTGCAACTCCTGGAAGAATGAAAGACATGATTGGTAGGCGAATGATCGACATTTCAAAAATTGAATATTGCGTTCTTGATGAGGCTGATGAAATGTTGAATATGGGATTCTATGAAGATATTACAGAAATACTTTCATATTCTCCAGATGATAAGAGTACCTGGTTGTTTAGTGCAACGATGCCAAGAGAAGTTTCTAACATCGCTAAAAAATTCATGTATGATCCCGTTGAAATTACGGTAGGTGGTAAGAATATGGGAGCAGAAAATGTATCTCATGAATACTATTTAGTAAACGCAAGAGACCGTTACAATGCTTTAAAAAGACTAGCAGATGCAAATCCATCTATATTTTCAGTGATATTTTGTCGTACCAAAAGAGATACACAAAAAGTAGCAGAATTATTGATAGAAGATGGCTACAGTGCTGCTGCATTACACGGAGATCTTAGTCAGAACCAACGTGATTTGGTAATGAAATCTTTCCGTAACAGACAAATACAAATGTTAGTAGCAACAGATGTTGCTGCGCGTGGTATAGATGTAGACGATATTACACACGTAATAAATTATCAATTATCAGACGAAATAGAAACCTATACACACCGAAGTGGGCGTACAGGTAGGGCTGGTAAAACTGGAATTTCTATAGTGATTGCTTCAAAAAGTGAAAGTCGAAAAATTCATGCTATAGAAAAAATTATTCAAAAGAAATTTATTTTAAAAGAAGTTCCTTCAGGAATGGAAATTTGTGAAGTTCAATTGTTTCATTTAGCAAATAAAATAAAGCAAACAGAAATTAATCATGATATAGATGCATACCTTCCAAATATCAACGAAGTATTAGAAGAGTTTTCAAAAGAAGAATTGATTAAAAAAGTTTTTTCTGTAGAGTTTACAAGATTCTATAATTATTATAAAAAAGCAAAGGATTTAAATGTATCAGCAGGTGATATGTCGGAAGGATCTAAAGACACAGTTCGTTACTTTATAAATATTGGAGGGAAAGATGATTTTGATTGGATGAGCTTAAAAGATTTCTTAAAAGAAATGTTGCATCTTGATCAAGATGATCTATACAAAGTAGATGTTAAAGAAAGCTTTTCTTTCTTTAATACAGATACAAAGCATCAAGAATTAGTAATGGATTTCTTTAAAGATTTTGAACTCGAAGGAAGAAGAGTTTCTGTAGAAATTTCAAAAGACACTGGAAGAGGAAAACGTGGAGGAAGAGATCGCGATCGCGGTGGAAGCCGTGGAGGATTTAAAAGCCGTGGAGGAGATAGAAGAGGTGGCGGTGACAGAAGAGATAATAAAAGAAGTAGCGGAAGCGGAGGTGATAGAAGAGATAATAGAAGAAGCAGTGGAAGCGGAGATGATAGAAGAAGCAGTGGAAGCGGAGATGATAGAAGAAGCGGTGGAAGCGGAGATGATAGAAGAGGTGGTGGAAGAAGTGACGGAGGTAGAAGTGACGGAGGTAGAAGTGATAGAGGTGGTAGTGACAGAGGTAGAGGCGATAGTGGAAATTCTGGTTTTAAAGGAAGAAGTCGTAGGTCTAGCGATAAACCTGCAGGTTCAGGTACTGGAGGTAGAAGACGTAGAGATTAAATCTTAAATTTTTGTTATTATAAAAACTTTGGTTTAAAATTGGTGTCTATTAGGTTATATTAGCGACCTCTATGAAAAAATATTGTTTATTACTATTGTGTTTTGTGACTGTTTTAGGATGGTCTCAAGATGAACTTGCTAAAAAAAAGAAAGACTCTGTTGTATTATCTTCAATGATTAATGGAAAGGTTTTAAACGCCTCAAACAATCTAATATTAGAAAATGTACACGTTGTTAATTTAAACACTGTAAAAGGTGCTTTAACTAACGATAAAGGTACATTTATAATGAAAGCAGAAGTAAATGATACCTTATATTTTTCTTATTTAGGGTTCAAGTCCATTCGGGTAAGGGTGACTAATGACTGGTTAAAATTTGGTGAGATTAAAATTAAAATGACCGAGTTAAGTATCGCTTTAGAAGAGGTAATCTTAAGGCCTATTCAGTTAACAGGATATATAGAAGTAGATGCTAAGTTAATACCTATTTATGATGATTATCGTTATCGAATCGCAGGAGTTGGAGGAGGTTATGAAGGAGGTCAATCTCAGCCTGGATCTGTAACTAAAGTTTTAAATTCAATATTTAACCCTGCAGATTTTCTCTATAATGTTTTTGGAAAACGACCAAGACAAATGAGTAAAATGCGTAAAATGAAAGATGATGACGAGATAAGGAACTTGCTTCAGTCTAAATACGATAGAGAGACTTTAATGGCGGTATTGCAATTAGAAAGAGTTGATATTGATGAAATACTAAATAATTGTAGTTATTCAGAAAATTTTATTAGGACTGCAAACGATCTTCAGATATTAGATGCTATTAGTGAATGTTACGAAGAGTATCGGGTTTTAAACAGGGGAAGGAAGTAGTCAATGCTTCAGTTTATAATACACTACACATTACATTTTTTGGTGCCTGGCCTAATAGCATGGTTGTTTTTTAGAGAACAATGGAAAAAAGCTTGGCTTATTATGATTGCAACCATGTTAGTGGATGTAGATCATTTACTGTCAAGTCCAATGTATGTTGCTAATCGTTGTAGTATTAATTTTCATGTATTACATTCCTATTATGCGATTGCAATTTATTTAATATTATTTTATTTTAAGAAATTTAGAATCCTTTCTGTTGGGTTATTATTTCATATGCTTACTGATTTTATTGATTGTTTGTTAATGAAGTAGTATTTTAGTGATTCGTTAAATTCTTATTTATGAATGATATAGTTTCTAAACAACGCGCATTTTTTTATACCCATAAAACGAAAGCAATTCAATTTCGTTTAGCCCAACTTAATAAAGTAGAAACGCTTTTAAAATCGAATGAAGATTTATTGTATCAAGCGATATATGAAGATTTTAAGAAATCTAAATTTGACACCTATGTTACTGAATTAGCTTTGCTGTATCAGGATATAAAAGAAGCTAAAAGAAATATTCATAAATGGTCAAGAACGAAGCGAGTAGGAACCAATATGCTTAATTTTCCCGCCCGTAGTTATATCATTCCTGAGCCATTAGGTGTTTGTTTGGTAATTGGAGCATGGAACTATCCATATCAATTAACATTAGCTCCTGTAATTGCAGCTATAGCTGCTGGAAATACTGTAATTATAAAGCCAAGTGAAATGGCTCCAAAGACGAGTGCTTTAATGGCAAATTTAATCAATGAAAATTTTGATTCTGCGTTTTTAAAAGTTGTAGAGGGTGGTGTTTCAGAAACAACAACGCTATTAAAAAGTAAATTCGATAAAATATTTTTTACTGGCAGTCCACAGGTAGGAAAAATTATTTACCAAGCTGCAGCTAAAAATTTAACTCCTGTGACTTTAGAATTAGGTGGTAAAAGTCCTGCAATTATAGCAGAAGATAGTAATTTAAAGATGACTGTAAAAAGACTGGTATGGGCAAAATTTTTAAACGCTGGCCAAACTTGTATTGCTCCAGATTATGTTTTAGTCCATAAATCGATAGAGAAAAAAACATTGGAATTATTGAAACTTGAAATAGAAAAAGAGAGTTTTTCTATCGAAAACGGAAACTATACTCAAATCATAAATGAACGTAATTTAAACCGTATTTCCAACATGTTTTCTTCTGAAAATGTTTTTGTTGGAGGTGAAATAAATACTTTAAACAGAACTATTGAACCAACTGTATTACAAAATATTAGGTTTTCAGATGATATAATGAAAGAAGAGATATTTGGCCCTGTTCTCCCGGTAATATCATATCAAAATATCGAAGAGGTAATACAATATGTAAATAGTAACCCTACACCTTTGGCTTGTTATGTTTTTACAAATAATAATCAAGTGAAAAAGAAAATTTTAAACGAAATTTCATTTGGTGGTGGAGCTGTAAACGACGCAATTATGCATATTTCAAATTCGAATTTACCATTTGGTGGAGTTGGTAATAGTGGTATTGGTTCTTATCATGGGGAAGCTGGATTTAAATCTTTTTCTCATTATAAAAGTATTTTAGAAAAATCGAACCTTATGGAATTATCTTTAAAATATTATCCTCACAGTAAGAGAAAGCTTTCCTGGGTTCAACGATTTATGGGTTTTTGATGCTACTTTTTCTAATAAATCACAAAAGAGAATCACTTTTTTTAACTTATTGCTTATGAACTGTAATGATAACGGTTTTTGATGTTGGCGTATTACTAATTCTAGCTTTACTTTGTAACGGTACCAATACATTAGCTTCTGGAAAGTAAGTGGCAGTACATTGTTTAGGTATATCATAAGGGATAACAAGGAAACTTCTAGCGATCCGTTCTTTTCCTTTAAAATGACTTATTAAATCAACTTTATCGAGTTTTTTTAATTTTTGTTGCTTGATGTCATCTGGATTCATAAAAATAACTCTACGCTCATTTAAAACGCCTCGGTATCTATCATCTAAACCGTAAATAGTTGTGTTGTATTGATCATGAGTTCTGATAGTCATCATAATCAATTGATCTTTCTTCAATACAATATCAGAAACAGTATTTATACTAAAGTTTGCTTTTCCAGTTGCTGTAGGGGTAAAATCGTTGTTTCTTGCAGTATTTGGTAAATAAAATCCACCTTTTATCCTTATGCGTTTATTATAGTTTTCAAATCCTGGAATGGTAGCTTCTATTTTATCCCTAATACAATCGTAGTTTTTAATGAATTCAGACCATTTTATGGTTGAATTCCTTAAGCTTGCTTTTGCTATTCCAACAACAATTGCTGGTTCACTTAATAAGAATTCGGACAAAGGCTTTAAAGGGCCAGAAGATGATTGAACAACTCCCATGGAATTTTCGACGCTTACAAATTGAGCTCCTTTCTCTTGAATATCTTTTTCAGACCTTCCCAAGCAAGGTAGAATCAATGCTTTTTTTCCATGTATTAAATGACTTCTATTTAATTTAGTAGAAACCTGTACCGTTAATTTACAATTTTGTAATGCTTCAGCAGTATATTCAGTATCTGGAGTTGCAGAAAGGAAGTTACCTCCCATCCCAATAAAAACACTAGCTTTTTTTTGATGCATAGCTTCTATTGCGTCCACAACATCATAGCCACGCTTTCGGGGTGCTTTAAAGTTAAATTCTTTTTCTAAATTATCTAAGAATGCCTCTTCTGGTTTTTCCCAAATCCCCATTGTTCTGTCTCCTTGCACATTAGAATGTCCGCGAACAGGGCAAGTTCCTGCACCTTGTTTTCCAATACTTCCTTTTAATAATAATAAGTTGACAAGTTCACGAATGTTATCTACAGAATTTTTGTGTTGTGTTAATCCCATAGCCCAACAGATAATTATTTTTTTCTTTTGGGCAATTAACTCTGTAGCTTCTTTGATAGTGTTAAAATCTATACCTGTTTGTGGGATTAATTCTTCAATAGAAGCGTTTTCTAGATCTTTGATGAAATCATCATATCCTATTGTTTTTGAATTGATAAATTGATGATCAAAAACTGAATTGGGATTTTCTTGTTCTTTTTCCCACAGTAATTTTAAGATTATTTTTAACAAAGCAACATCGCCATTTATTTTTACTTGTAGAAAAATATCTGTTAATTTCTGACCTTTACCAATCCATTTAATCGGATTTTGTGGATCATTATATCGCATTAATCCAACTTCTGGCAATGGGTTGATGGTGATAATTTTACCACCTCTTTTTTTTGTTTCTCCTAAAGCAGTTAACATTCTAGGATGATTTGTCCCAGGGTTTTGACCCATTACAATTACTAATTCTGAATATTTAAAATCATCAAGGGTTACAGATCCTTTTCCAATACCTAGCGTCTCGCTTAGCGCTGCTCCGCTAGATTCATGACACATATTAGAACAATCAGGTAGGTTATTGGTACCAAATTTTCTTACAAACAATTGATATAAAAAAGCAGCTTCATTACTGGTTCTTCCTGAAGTGTAAAAAATGGCTTCATTAGGAGAGGGTAATAATTTTAATTCGTTACCTATCATTTTAAAAGCATCTTCCCAAGAAATTTCTTCATAATGATCTTTACCTTCATGAACAACAACAGGATGTGTAATTCTTCCTTTTTTCCCTATTTCATAATCTGATAATTTTGATAGTTCTGAAATAGAGTGAGTGGCAAAGAACATTGGTGATACTCTATTTTTAGTAGCTTCTTCAGCTACTGCTTTGGCACCATTCTCACAATACTCTGCTAAAAAAGCTCTTTTTTCATCTGGATCTGGCCAGGCACAACCCGGACAGTCAAATCCACCTTTTTGATTTAGATTTGCTAAAAGGCTAATTCCCTTTACCAATCCAACCTCATCTTTTATCCGAGAAATAGTAGATTTTATTGCTTTAAACCCAACAGCGGAAGTTGGAATTTTTTTTAATTCTATTCCTGTTAGTTTTTCAGGCGGTTGTGCATGTATTTTTTTTGTTCTCATGACAATACTTTGGTTTGTAAAAAGCTAGGATTTGCATAAACAGTCATTTTATTTTCTCTAGTAAATCCAATTAAACAAATGCCAAATTCCTTTGCGAAATCTACAGCCATAGAAGAACAGGCTGAAACTGCAACAATTACTTGGATTTTAGCCAAAAAAGCTTTGGAAACAATTTCATATGAAACACGCCCGCTTACCAGTAAATACATTCCATTTTTTAAACTTTTTTTTTGTAATAAACTGCCAACACACTTATCTACAGCATTGTGTCTCCCAATATCTTCTCTAATGGTTAGAAGCTGAAACTGCTTATCAAAAATTCCTGCAGCATGGCTTCCTCCAGTTTTTTTAAACGTTTCTTGATGTTTTTGTAAGGGTCCAAACATATGCAACAAGCTTTCAGAAGAAAAAGATACTTTTTTAACTATTTTATCACCACTAACCTTTAAATCTTCTAGTTGTTGTTTTCCGCAAATACCACATGAAGAAACTGATAATAATGTTCTTTTGTTTAAGTACCCTTTTCCTAGAACATTTGTTGCGATAGTTACATTTATAATACTTGGAATTCCATATTCCTCCTTAATAACTTCAAAAGGAATTGAGCTAGGTTTTTTATAAATATCTTCCGCGTACAAGAGACCAAGAACTAAATCTTTGTCATTATTGGGCGTTCGCATTACTACCGAATATGCCTTGGAGTTAATGTTAATTTGCAAAGGAGCTTCAACCACTAACTCATCCTTTCTAATAGATTGAGAATTATTTATTATGTGAAGTCCTTCGTATGTATTTGTCTGCATAATATAACCAGTAAAAAGTTATCAAAACAAATCTAGTAAAAAAAAAAGCATGAACACCTCAAAAAATATAAGTTAAAGCATATTAAAATTATACTTTATAAAATATAAAGGTTTTTTTTTGTCAAATTAAATCAATAAAAAATTGTTCTTTCGGTATTATTATTTTTGTAGCTATCTTACCAAGGTATAAATTTCACTTTATAACTTTATGAAAATTCTTGATAAATCGACTTGGAAACGAAAAGAGCATTTTGATTTTTTTAATCAATTTGATGAGCCATTTTTTGGTTTAGTTACTGAGGTTGATTGCACAAAGGCATATCAAATATCAAAAAGTAAAGGGCAATCCTTTTTTGCTTATTACCTTCATAAATCTTTATTGGCAGTAAATTTAGTCGATGAGTTGAGGTATCGCATAGAAAATAATGATGTAATAATATTTGATGAAATTCATGCGTCCTCAACTATAGGAAGAAAAGATGGTACTTTTGCATTTACATTTGTTCCGTATAGTTTTGATTTTGCTAATTTTAATGAGTCATTAAAAGAAGAAATTAATCACGTACAAAACTCAAATGGATTGCGAGTAAATGACGATGATTCTAGAATTGATGTAATTCATTACTCTTCAATACCATGGCATACATTTTCTGGATTGACTCATGCAAGAAATTATAAGCGAAAAGATAGTGCACCAAAAATTACATTTGGAAAAATGTTTCAGAAAGGAGATCAGAAAATGATGAATATTGCCATATATGTACATCATGGATTGGCAGATGGATTTCATATAGCTAAATATTTAGACTATTTTCAAAAATTTATGAATGGTGAATAGTGATTTTTAAAATAAAAAATAAATTTTAATTTCTAAAATGAAAAAAATATTCAAATACATAGCAATACTATTAATTATAGTTATTGCGTATTTTATAATTACAACCTATCCAAAATTGGATTTGATAAGTGGCTTTGCTGCAAAGAGTATTTCATCACATTATTTTATTGGAGATCGTCCTATTAAATATACAGAACTAGAAGATAATTTAGCTTCAACTATGGGTATGGCTTCAAGTGAAATATTGGTTTCTGAAAAAATAACAAAATCAAATGTTTTTGACTTAAAAGAAAGAACTGCTTTTTATAGAGATGGTGTTGGCAGTGTTCTGATACCCACCGGTAAAAAAAGAATAAACGCTTCCTTTGCAAAACCAAAACGCAATAAAATATCTACTAACCTTGCATATCCTTATGGAGATCTGCCTCAAAAAGATACTATTTTTCAAAATATTGATTATAAGAAATTACATAAGGTCATAAATAATGCTTTTATAGATTCAGTTGGAATTGAAAAGAAAACGCGTTCTGCTCTTGTAATTTATAAAGGACAAATAATTGAAGAACAATATTTCAATGGATTCGATGAGAAATCAATGATGTTGGGATGGTCTATGACAAAAAGCATTACAAGTGCTGTTATTGGAGTTATGGTTAAAGAAAAGAAAGTGAGCCTTAGTCAAGTTAATTTATTTAACGAATGGAGTGATGATTCTCGTAAAAATATAACTCTTGCAAACCTTTTGAATATGAATAGTGGTTTAGAATGGGAGGAAAATTATACTAAAATTTGCGATGCCACTAAAATGCTTTTTTTAGAAGAAAACATGACCCAATCACAATTAGTAAAACCATTAATAGCTGAGCGAAACAATTCTTGGAACTATTCTAGCGGAACAACTAATTTGTTAAGTGGATTTATTAGGAATCAATTTTCAACACATCAAGATTATTTAGATTATTGGTATGAAAAAGTCATTGATAAAATTGGAATGCACTCGATGGTAATAGAAACTGATTTCGATGGTAATTATATTGGAAGCTCATATGCATGGGCTACGACAAGGGATTGGGCAAAATTTGGCTTATTGTATTTGTACCATGGGAATTGGAATGGAGTCCAGGTTTTAGATTCTTCTTGGGTAGATTTTACAAAAAAACCAAGCGTTGGCTCTGCCGGTGTTTATGGAGGTCATTTTTGGTTAAATGCTGGAGGGAAATTTCCAGAGGTGCCAAAAGATATGTTTTCTTGTAATGGATTTCAGGGACAAAGAGTGTGGATTATTCCATCTAAGGATTTAGTGGTCGTAAGAACAGGATTGAACGAGTATCCGTTTTTTGATATCAATAAATTTTTAAGTGAAATAATTTCAACAATCGAATAATGCTACTACCAACTTTAAATATAACTCTTATTATAAATCAAAAATTTACATAAAATAATTTATGAAAAAAGTATTATTTACTCTAATTGTGTTTATAAGTATTCAAGTTAGTTCTCAAATTATTACTTCTACCATTGCTTATCAAGGTTATGATGAATCTCAAGCCTATTTTGGTGTAGGTGAATATCAATTGTTCCTAGATAATATAGATGGAGTATTGGATAAGCCAATTATAATAATTGATGGATTTGATCCAGGTGATGAAAGAGATATTTCCATGTTGTATAATGGCTTAAACTTTAATGGAGAAAACTTAGCCGATATTCTAAGGGATGAAGGATATGATTTTATCGCATTAAATGCACCTTTATATACTACGGATGGAAAAGATATAGATGGTGGTGCCGATTATATTCAGCGCAATGCAATGGTTTTAGTGGCGTTTATTGATTTTATTAATAATGAAAAAGTTGGAAGTGAAGAATTAGTGATAATAGGTCCAAGTATGGGAGGTTTAATAGCTCGATACGGGTTGTCATATATGGAGCAAAATAGTATGGATCACGAAACACGTCTTTATATTTCTTTTGATTCCCCTCATTTGGGTGCTAACATTCCTGTTTGTTTTCAATATTTAATAAATTATTTTGCAAAAGAACAAGAAAATACAGAAGCTCAAGCCACGATAGACAATCTTTTAAATAGTCCAGCAGCTAAAGAAATGCTAATCGATCATTATTCGGGACATTTATTAGCTGGATCAGAATTTGAACAAGATCCAACTTTGTTATTACCTGTTGGAGCTCCCAATTTTAGAAATGCTTTTCAAACGGAGTTAGACAATCTAGGTTTTCCTCAGAATGTTAGAAATGTGGCTATGATAAACGGTAGTGGAAATGCTAACACTATTGGTATACCTGGAATGTCCATGATCGATACCACCTTGGATTTGGGAAATAGCCTGACTACAGATATTTCACTTAATTTTGCTCCTGCTGCAGGAGAAACAATTAATATAACAGGTTTTACTACTTATTTTGCTGGTATTCCAGTTGCAATCTTTAACGCTTTTGAAGAATCTTTTGCATTTACTGACGGTTTGGATAGCGCTCCAGGAGGGAAGGGTGACATTGCATCTGGACTTGCCGATATAAATGATCCTTTAATACAAGCATTTATTGAGGCCCTGGAGCAAGAAAAATATTCATTTATTCCTACGATGAGCGCTTTGGCTATTAGCAATGAAAATAATTGGTATGAAGTTCCCATTATCGGAGATTCTCCTTTTGTTAATACTTATATTCCTTCCGATAATGAAAATCACGTAACCCTAACACAACAAAATGCAAATTTTGCTTTAGCTGAAATAAGACAAGAACCATTAACAACTATAGATTTTGAATTGGTAAATTATATGTTAATGGAAAACCCTGTTTCTGAACAAATTCGATTAAAACTAAATCCTTCTCTCTTTTTCAGTAATACTTTAATTTCGATTTATAATACTTCAGGACAGCTTATCCTTAGTAAAAAAATTCAAAACCCTTCAGGAATAATGACTATAAATCATTATTTAAAGCCAGGTATTTACCTACTAAATATTGTTGATGATCACTATAGTTATCATAAAAAAATGATCGTGAAATAATTATAGGAGTTAAATTTATTTATTTTTGTTAGTGTCAATATCAAAATAGAGTATTTTTGAAATAAATAAAAAAAGTAATTATGGTATCACAAAATATTGAAAATGCTTTAAATAAACAAATTAGAATTGAAGCAGAATCTTCTCAAATCTATTTATCAATGGCTTGTTGGGCAGAATCTAAAGGTTTTGAAGGTATAGCTGAATTTATGTTTGCTCAGGCAGACGAAGAGCGAGAACATATGTTGCGATTATTAAATTATTTAACCGAACGAGGTGGTAAAGCAATAATTTCAGAATTAAGTAAACCCTCTACCGATTATAATTCTCCAAAACAGATGTTTGAAGAAGTTTTTGAGCATGAAATATTTGTTTCTAATTCTATAAATGAATTGGTGTCCTTAACTTTTGAAGAAAAGGATTTTGCAACACATAATTTTTTGCAGTGGTATGTAGCAGAGCAAATTGAAGAAGAATCAACCGCTAGAACTATCTTGGATAAAATTAACTTAATTGGTGATGATAGAAGTGGTTTTTACTTGTTTGATAAAGATGTGCGTTCCATGATAGCAAAACATTCCGCTCAATAAATTAGCTATGGTGATAAGGTTCATTTTTTAAAATGGTAAATCCTCTATACAATTGTTCAATAAAAAACAAGCGAACCATTTGATGAGAAAAAGTCATTGTTGACAAGGATATCTTGCCAGTAGCACGCTGATACATTTCTTCACTATACCCATAAGGTCCACCAATAATAAAGATTAAATTTTTAAGTCCACTATTCATTTTCTTCTGAAGAAATTCTGAAAACTGAACAGAACTAAATGTATTGCCTTTTTCATCCAAAATAATCATGGTATCCGATTTTTCTATTCGTTTTAAAAGTTCGTTTCCTTCTGCTATTTTTTGTTGTTTTTCAGATAAGTTTTTAGCATTTTTAATATCCGGTATTATTTCAAAATTAAATGAAACATAGAAACCAAGTCGTTTACTGTATTCTTCAATTAAAGCTTGCAGATCTTTAGAATCTGTTTTTCCAATCGCGAGTAGTTTTATTTTCATATTCTTGCTTATAGGATTGTAATATATTATAAAAATCAAAAATACAAAGATTACTACGTTCTTTTCTGAGTTCTTTCTT
>CAJXVL010000022.1 GCA_913061205.1 uncultured Flavobacteriaceae bacterium
GATCTACACGTAAGGAGTCGTCGGCAGCGTCAGATGTGTATAAGAGACAGTGCTTCATCCGAAAATATTAAGCCTATTTCTTGATAATCTGAAACATTTTTAATCAATAATTTAAAAGATTCTTTTTGAGAATTTAAACTTTCTTCGAAAATTTTAGATGCTCCTAATAAAAAGAAAACAGTCAAACTAGATTTACTTTTTTTTACTGAATTTATGATCCAACTAAAGGTATTAAATGGATCTTTTCTAAACCCAAATAGCACAGTACTTCTATCAAAAATACTTTTTAAATTAAAACTGAACAAGTCATTAAAAAAACCAATTAATGTTCTTAACAAACCTTTATTCTTGTACAACAGTGGTTGGCTGGCGTTAATAATGGTATGAACACTAGGCTTCCTTGCGGAATACTTAATATCGGGAAAAGTTTGCAGTAATAAATCTTTGAACTTATAAGCCCAAATATCAACTACAGGATCTTGTAAAAACCCAGCTTTAAAAGCGATACTTTCTGAAGCTAAAAATCGCCCTTTTTCATCTTTAACTTGAGGTAAATACTCTTCATATCTAGATAATAAATAGAAGCTAGCAGCGAAAATATCAAAGGGCAAGGCGCTATTTTTTCCCACTGCAAAGAAACATTTTGTATCTCCCCAATCTTTAACAGTAATATCAATACTTTCAAACCCATCTTGCATTAATAATTCGGTGCTCTGAATAAATAATTCGTTACCTAATTCTTTTTTACCATAGGATAATTTTGGCCCAGAATAGGCTATAAAATCTTCTATTACATTGGTAAAATTCACTTCAATACCTAAAATTCTAAAACAAATATGCTTAAAAATATAGGTAATTCGTTGTGTGGTTTTAAGAGAATAAATTAATAACATAAACAGTACTATAGAAGGTTTTCATCAGCAAAGCTAAAATACGCTTTTTCAGTAATAATTAGATGATCCAACACTTTTATGTCTATAGTTTCACTTGCAATTTTTAATTTTTGAGTAATTTTTTTATCTGCTTGGCTTGGTATGAGTGAACCAGAGGGGTGGTTATGAGTTAAAATAAGACCAACCGCACCAATTTGTAAAGCAGCTTTTAGTACCAATCTAACGTCAACTAATGTACCTAAGATTCCTCCTTTACTTAACTGTATTTTTTTTAATACTTTATTGGAATTATTTAAATAAACAATCCAGAATTCTTCGTGAGATAATTCACCAATAATTGGTTGCATTAATTCAAAAACTGAGGAACTGGATGTTACTTGTTTCTTTTCTATTGCTTCTTCTCCCCTACGCCTTCTTCCTAACTCTAAAGCTGCTATGATACTTATTGATTTTGCCTCTCCGATACCTTTAAATTTCATTAGGTCATTTACCGATAATTTCCCGAGTTCAGTTAAATTTAAAGCTACAGAAGCTAGTATTCTTTTACTTAAGGCCACTGCACTTTCTTCTTTATTACCAGAATTAATTAGTATGGCAATTAGTTCTGCATGGCTTAATGCATTTTTTCCTTTTAGCAATAATTTTTCTCTTGGACGGTCATCTTCACTCCATTTCTTTATGGAAAAAGAGAATTTGTATTCTTTCAAAATAAATGGTTTTTATTACCGGGAAGTTATTAAAGGTAATAAAGTATCTGATAACTGAAAAATATTTTTATATAAAATAAGGGAGCTTGTAGCATGCCTAAAATATATGCTTTTGGTTTTTATAAAATGGTATCAGCTAGTTTGAGTGGTTTTATTTTAAAAATAGCACTCATTAATTAAGTATTGTTATGCTATCAAATTCTTTAGCTCATCAAAATCCAATCCACCGTAATTACCACTACTCATCAGCAATAATGAAGTATCATTAAATTGTTGAGAAAACAAAAAGTCTTTAAACATTGTTGGATTGGTATAGATAATTAAATCATCTCTTTGGAACGCATCTGCTATTTGTTGTTGAGAAATGGCTTTTAGCTTTTTAATTTCTACAGCATGTGGTGAATAAAAAACCACTGCCACATCCGCAGCGTCTAATGCTCCCTTATATTCGGTAAGAAATTCAGGATTTAAACTGCTATAGGTATGTAACTCTAAACAGGCAATTAGTTTTCTGTTTGGAAACTGGTTTTTTAAGGCATTAGTAGTTGCCAAAACTTTTGAAGGTGAATGTGCAAAATCTTTATAAGCAACACAATTTTCTGTTTCTACTATTCTTTCTAATCGTTTACTGGCTCCTTGAAAAGAAGAAATAGCTTCATAAAAATCGTTTTCATCAATTCCCATTTGTTGACAAATCCATTTGGCACCGGCTAAATTATTTAAATTGTGTTTTCCAAATATTTCAATAGGCATGGAACCTTCCTCCGTTTCTAAAATGGTGATTCCATTTTCAACCTGATATTCTGGAGTTTGATAAGGAAATTTTCTAATGGTATTTTCTGAACCTTCTACCACTTTTTTCACCTCAACATCTTCTATATTATAGGTGATACTCCCTCCTTCTACTATAGAATCTACAAAAATACTAAACTGCTCAACATAATTTTCCCAGGTAGGAAAAACATTAATGTGATCCCAAGCGATTCCACTTAACAAAGCAATATTTGGTTTGTAAAGATGAAATTTTGGCCGTCTATCTATAGGAGAACTCAAATATTCATCTCCTTCTAAAATAATAAAATCATTATCATCGGTAAGCTTCACCATCACGTCAAATCCTTCCAATTGAGCACCTACCATATAATCTAGGTCTCGATTAAAATAATGCATCACATGAAGAATCATAGAAGTGATAGTCGTTTTACCATGACTTCCTCCTATTACCACCCGTGTTTTAAATTTAGATTGTTCGTATAAAAACTCAGGATACGAATATATTTTTAATCCCAATTCTTGTGCTTTTAACAATTCGGGATTGTCTGCTTTTGCATGCATTCCTAAAACTATTGCATCTAGTTTTGCTGTGATTTTTTCTGGAAACCATCCAAATGCTTTTGGTAATATTCCGTAAGCGCTTAACCTGCTTTTTGAAGGGTCAAATATTTCATCATCACTCCCGGTAATGGCATCTCCTTTTAAATGTAGTGCCAAAGCCAAATTATGCATAGCAGCGCCACCAATAGCTATAAAATGTATATTCATAAATAAGTTTCTTAAGAAGGTGTATTTTTAAATTAGAACTATTTTGAGTAAACAATAGTAAAGATACAGATTGATTTATTTAAATCATATTTTCTATATTAATTTTTCCTCTTTAAATACCTATAGAAACCAAATTGTTTTGTAGACCTAAACTTTAATTTCTTGAAAAAAATTTAGTGTGGAAATCTGGATATTACGATTTATACAACAGTATTAAATTTATGACAGTAACTGTTTAAATATATTTTCCAACTTGATTCTGATAAAGGCTATATTAAGTAACTGTGAAATGTCTAAAGCAAAAACTTAATCATTTAACATTCCCCAAAGCTTATCTTTAAGCTCCATTAAACCTTGTTGAGCAACTGAAGAGAAAAATAGATATGGTATTCCTTTAAAATCAATATCCAATTCTTGTTTCATTTCAGCTTGTAATTCTTCATCCAGCATGTCGCATTTAGAAATAGCGATCAATCGATCTTTATCCAGCATTTCTGGATTGTAACGTCTTAATTCATCTAATAAAATATCATATTGTTTTTTAATATCATCGGCATCAGCAGGAATTAAAAACAAGAGCGTAGAATTACGTTCAATATGTCTTAAAAAATAATGTCCCAAACCTTTTCCTTCTGCAGCTCCTTCAATGATTCCAGGAATATCTGCCATCACAAACGTTTGATGATCACGGTATTTTACAATACCAAGATTAGGTTTCAACGTTGTAAACTCGTAGTTCGCAATTTTTGGCTTAGCCGCAGTAACAACAGAAAGTAAAGTCGATTTCCCAGCATTTGGGAAACCTACTAAGCCAACATCGGCCAATACCTTTAATTCTAAAGTGATATCTACCTCTACTCCATCTAATCCAGGTTGAGCATAACGAGGAGTTTGATTCGTTGAACTTTTAAAATGATCATTTCCTAATCCACCTTTTCCACCTCTAGCAATAATAACTTCTTGACTCTCTTCCGTGATTTCAAGAATTATATTTTGAGTTTCGGAATCTCTGACTACAGTTCCTAATGGGACTTCAACAATCACATCTTCCCCATCTGCACCAGTACTGGTCTGTTTACTTCCAGCCCCTCCATACCCTGCCTTATAATGTCTTTTAAATTTTAAATGATAAAGTGTCCAAAGATTGGAATTTCCACGCAAAATCACGTGACCTCCACGACCTCCATCACCTCCATCTGGACCCCCTTTTGGAATGTATTTTTCACGGCGTAAATGGGCACTACCTTGCCCTCCTTTACCTGAGGTAAGGTGCATTTTCACATAATCTACAAAATTTCCTTCAGTCATAATTAATGCAGTGAATTTTTACTGTAATCTGTTTATAATTTACTAAAGTTTATCAATAATTTTACATAACCTTTCTGTAATACCCTCAATACTTCCTATTCCATCAACTCCAAAATACTTATTTTGGTCTTGGTAATAATCTTTTAATACCGCCGTTTTTGTTTCGTATTCATTAAAACGATTTCTAATTTTAAGTTCGTCTTGATCATCAGTCCTCCCACTTGTCTCCCCTCTTTTTAACAAACGTGTAACCAATAAATCTTCCGTTACTTCTAAAGCAACCATACCATTAATTGCCTCTCCTTTTTCTGCTAAAAAAGCATCTAATGCAGCAGCTTGTGAATGAGTTCTTGGAAATCCATCAAAAACAAAGCCTTTGGTATCTGTATTTTTATCTACCTCGGCTTTAAGCATATCTATTGTTAGTTCATCTGGGACTAAATCGCCTTTATCCATATAAGATTTAGCTAATAATCCCAATTCAGTTTCATTCTTTATATGGTATCTAAATACATCACCTGTAGAAATATGTGTTAGATTGTATTTAACTTTTAAATATTCTGCTTGAGTTCCTTTTCCAGCTCCTGGAGGACCAAATAAAACAATATTTTTCATTTTTCGAGGTTTTAACTTATAAATAGTATTTAAATTTCTTCCTAAACCATTATAATCCAATCCATATCCAACAATAAAATCATTTTCAATTTCCATTCCTATATAATGAACCTTATACGTTTTCGTAAATGCAAGAGGTTTGTAAAACATGCTTGCAATTTTATAACTTTTAACTTGTTCTTGTTCAAGTATTTTCAAAATAGCTTCTATCGTATTGCCAGAATCTACAATATCCTCGATAATAATTACATCACGTCCTTTTAAAGAAGGGTCTACTCCCATTACTGTAGATACATTTCCCGTTGATTGTGTTCCATCGTATGAAGCAACTTTTATAAAGCTAATTTCACAATCTCCATTAAATTTTTTAATGATATCTGCACCAAAAAAGAAAGCACCATTTAATACAATTAAAAAAACCGGGGTCTTATCTTTATAATCATCATTTATTTTTACTACAACATCATTAATCACTTGATTAATCTGTGTTTTAGAAATGTATTTTTTAAAGAATAAATCGTGTAATTGAATCATTTTACAATCTAAATTTTATAATAATTAGTCAGAAAAATTAGCGCTGACAAATAAAGATGCAAAGATACATATTAACTTATTATTTCTTGTAAACTTCTCTATCTGATTAGAATGATTTATTTTTGCATTTAATTATAAACCCATGACTCATTATTTCTCTTCAGAATTTACGTTAGGCATTTTAGGTGGCGGTCAATTAGGAAAGATGCTTTTATACGAAACTCGAAAATTCGATATTAAAACTAGCGTACTAGATCCAAGTAACGAAGCACCTTGCAAAATCGCTTGTGATCATTTTGAAATTGGTGACTTAATGGATTTTGATACCGTTTATAATTTCGGGAAAAAAGTAGATGTTCTTACTTTTGAAATTGAACTTGTAAACATAGAAGCGCTAGAGAAATTAGAAAAAGAGGGTATTATTGTTTATCCCAGACCGAGGACATTAAAAAACATCAACGATAAAATAACCCAAAAACAATTTTATCAAACACATCAAATTCCTACTTCTCCATTTCAAGTTTTTGATTCAAATACTAATTTATTACTAGCAGTTTCTAATCAAGATTTAGATTTCCCTTTTGTATGGAAACAAAGTAAAGGTGGCTATGATGGTATGGGAGTTAGTATCATCAGAAATAAAGAAGATCTTAATAAATTAATAAACGTACCTTGTATTGCGGAGCAATTAATTCCTTTTAAAAACGAATTAGCAGTTATTGTAAGTCGCAATCCAAAAGGTGAAATTAAAACCTATCCGGTGGTAGAAATGGAATTTCATCCCGAAGCTAACCAGGTAGAATATGTTATTTGCCCCGCACGGATAGATGACAAGGTAGCTGAAAAAGCTAGGGCTATTGCGGTAAAAGTTTCAGAAGCTTTTGAACATGTGGGGCTTTTGGCAGTTGAGTTATTTCAAACTGAAACTGATCAAATTCTCGTAAACGAAGTAGCTCCCAGACCACATAATAGTGGTCATTACAGCATTGAAGGCAGTGTAACCAATCAATTTGAACAACATTTACGTGCTATTTTAAATCTTCCATTAGGAGAAACCAATAGCAAACTTGCTGCAATAATGGTGAACCTGGTAGGGGAAGAAGGGTATAGAGGAAATGTTGAATATAAAAATATCGAGAACATATTAAGTCTTGAAGGCGTAACACCACATATTTACGGTAAAAAACAAACAAGACCTTTTAGAAAAATGGGACATGTTACCATTGTAAATAAAGACATAAATAAAGCCCATAAAATTGCTGAAATAGTTAAAAAGACGATTAAAGTTATCAGCAATTAAAAATTAGTATTAAATCCAGAATTGAATTTAAAATAACAGATTATGAATAAAGTAGGAATAATTATGGGAAGCACCAGTGATCTTCCAATTATGCAGGAAGCAATAGACATTTTAAAAGGTTTTGATATTGTAATTGAGGTAGACATTGTTTCTGCTCATCGAACTCCAGAAAAATTATTTGATTATGGAAAAAATGCTCATACCAGAGGGTTTTCTGTAATTATTGCAGGTGCAGGTGGTGCAGCTCACCTCCCCGGAATGATTGCTTCACTATCTCCTTTACCCGTTATTGGCGTACCGGTTAAATCTAGAAATTCAATTGATGGATGGGATTCTATTTTATCTATTTTACAAATGCCTGGAGGCGTTCCAGTAGCAACAGTTGCGCTAGACGGAGCTAAAAACGCAGGTATCTTAGCTGCCCAAATAATTGGCACAAGCGATGCTGGTGTTTTAGAGAAGATAATCACCTATAAAGAAGGATTAAAGATAAAAGTTGAAGAAAGTGCAAGAAGTATTAAATAGCACACTCTTAAAAAAATAGTTCCCAATAAAATAAAACTTTTAATAGTTAAGGAAAACCTATGAAAAACCCTCTATTAACACCTTTCGATACTGCTCCATTTTCAAAAATTAAAAACGAGAATTTTTCTCCAGCAATAAAGCATTTTATTAAAGTAACCAAATCTGAAATTGATAAGATCACTACAAACAATCAAGACCCTACTTTTAACAATACCATTGTAGCATTAGATATTACTGGAAAGGAATTGGATCGTGTTACCAGTATTTTCTTTAATTTAAACAGTGCTGAAACCAATGATGAAATTCAAAAAATTGCTCAAGAAGTATCTCCATTACTTTCAGATTTTAAAAACGATTTACTGTTAAACGAAAATCTTTTTAAAAGAGTGAAAAAAGTTTATGACACTAGACATTCACTATTATTGAATGAAGAGCAAAAAATGTTACTTGAAAAACAATATAAAGGCTTCTCAAGAAATGGTGCTAATTTATCTGATACTGGTCAAGAAACACTTCGTGAAATTGACAGCCAACTTTCGCAACTTAAATTAAAATTTGGGGAAAATATATTAGCAGAAACGAATGATTATCAGATGCAAATTACCGATAAAGAAAAATTATCAGGCTTACCTGAAGGTAGTATCGAGATGGCTGCTCAGACTGCTAAAGAACAAAAAATAGAGGGATGGGTTTTTACATTAGATCACCCAAGTTATGTTCCATTTGTGACGTATGCCGATGACCGTGAACTTCGCAAAAAAATTACCATTGCTTTTGGAAAAAGAGCTTTTAAAAACAATGAATTTGATAATCAAACAACTATTTTAGAAATAGTAAAACTCCGTTATAAAAGAGCTCAATTACTTGGCTATAAGTCTCATGCTCATTTTGTGTTAGAAGATCGAATGGCAAAAACACCCGAAAAAGTGTTTGATTTTTTAAATGAATTACTTGAAAAAGCAAAGCCTGCTGCTAAAAATGAATTTGATAAACTAAAAGCATTTGCTAATGAGTTAGATGGTTTAAAAAAACTTGAAAAATGGGATGGCGCTTATTATTCAGAAAAATTAAAACAAAAACTTTTTGATTTAGATGATGAACAATTAAAACCCTATTTTAAATTAGATAACGTGATAGAAGGCGTTTTTAATATTGCTAAAAAGCTTTACGAGCTTAACTTTAAAGAAGTTTTTGACATTGACAAATATCAAGAAGACGTTAAAACTTATAGAGTCACTGATAAAGACCATAATTTAATTGCTCTTTTTTATGCCGATTTTCATCCTCGGCCAGGTAAACGTGGTGGTGCTTGGATGACTTCTTTTAAGCCTCAATATAAAAATGAAAATGAAAATGTACGTCCACACATTTCTAATGTTTGTAATTTCACCAAACCAACAAGAAGTAAACCTTCCTTATTATCATTTAATGAAGTAACTACTTTATTCCACGAGTTTGGACATGGATTACATGGAATGCTTGCAAATACTACCTATAAAGGTTTGTCGGGAACCAATGTTTCTTGGGATTTTGTGGAATTACCCAGTCAAGTCTTAGAAAATTGGTGTTATGAAAAAGAAGCATTAGAGCTTTTTGCAAAACATTATAAAACAGGTGAGGTAATCCCGATGGAGTTGATTGAAAAAATTAAAGCTTCAGCTACTTTTCATGAAGGAATGCAAACGATGCGTCAATTAAGTTTTAGTTTACTAGACATGGCATGGCATGGCAATAATCCGTCAGGAATCAACAATGTCAAAGAATTTGAAAATCAATCCTTTTTAAACACACAACTTTATCCAGATGTAAAAGAAAATTGTATGAGTACCGCTTTTTCTCATATTTTTCAAGGTGGATATTCTTCAGGATATTACAGCTATAAATGGGCAGAAGTATTAGACGCTGATGCATTCGCATATTTTAAAGAAAATGGTATTTTTAATAAGGAAATTGCAAGCAAGTTTAAAGACACCATATTATCTCAAGGAGGAACTTTAGACCCATTAGATTTATATATTAAATTTAGAGGGAAAAAGCCAAATCCGGATGCTTTGTTGAAAAGAGCCGGTTTAATGAAATAATAGAAAATTAAGAATTTGAAGATCTTTCCTATTTTTATAAAAAGCCAAAATGTCCAATAATCAACTTAAGCCTAATTTATGGGTGGATAAATATTCCGATTATTTGTTCAATTTCACCATTATTAAAGTAAATGACAGTGAAATAGCTAAAGATTTAATTTCCGAAACATTTTTAGCTGGGTTAAAATCTAAAGATAATTTTAAAGGAGAGGCTAGCGAACGTACTTGGCTAACTTCAATTCTTAAAAGAAAAATAATTGATCATTATCGAAAAATAAATTCTAATAAAGGTAAAGCAGAGGTTCGCATTACTTATTCTGATAAAGAATCGGAAGGAGATTGGTTAGAGGAACAGCTAAGCGATCCTTATGATAAAAATGCTGAAGATTTAATTCTAAATACTGAATTAGGAATAGCCATACATAATTGTTTAGACAATTTAAACGAAAAGCATGCACTCATTTTTAAGATGAAAACAATAGATAATTTTGATACAGAAACAATTTGTAAAGAATTTGATATTTCTCCGTCTAACCTATGGGTAATTATACACAGAGCAAGAAAAACGATGATAGATTGCTTAAATGAAAACTGGTTTTAAAAATATAGTATGAAATGTGAAGATGCTGGTCAGGTATGTGATAAAAGTCAATATAAAGAAGCTTCTTTTTGGGAAAAACTTAAATTGAATGTTCACCTATTGTATTGCAATCCTTGCAGAGAGTACACACAAAAAAACGTTAAGCTCTCCATCGTTTTTAAAAAATCGAACCTTAAAATAATGTCATTACATGACAAAAAGGATTTAAAAAAACAAATCCATC
The DNA here is from genome assembly GCA_913061205.1 of uncultured Flavobacteriaceae bacterium. GTDB lineage: Bacteria > Bacteroidota > Bacteroidia > Flavobacteriales > Flavobacteriaceae > Marifrigoribacter. Next base: position 10,330 of record CAJXVL010000022.1, read on the forward strand.
AAGAAATAGCCAAATAAGTATTCAAAAATAAGAGTATTAGAAACCAGAAAACTGGAATACTTTCTACCCAAAAAGAAGAGAAAAACTTAGATTGCTTTTTATTAGCATTTAATAAAAAGACCAATAAAACGATACTAATAATTCCTAAGCTTACTAAATAATTGAGTGTTATTGAATCTTTAAACAGTTCTATTAACAGTATTAAAACCAGTATGATTACACCTATAATTTTAGTTTTTTTAATACCAACTCTTTGAGGTAATGTTTCTAAGGTTGAATCATCATATTGTAAATCTCGTATTTCGAATGGAAGGGTTAATACAAATACCAAAAGAAACCTTTGAAAAAAAGTTAGGTACATAACAGTATCTAATGATACACCTTCATTTACAATCGGCATCAAAACTGTAACTCCAGCCCAAACAAAAGCAACAATCGTAATTTTTATTCCTGTGTAGTTTCTTAAATTTTTATTTTTGAGTAGCGGGATTGCATATAAAAAAGTAAGTATCGCAAAACTTCCGAAGAACGCTAAAACAGTCCAAGAAAGTTGAAATGAAAAATAAAGCATTGCAATTACTGAAACCAGTTGAGTAACTTTTAAATAAAAATACAAATCATGGTAATTTTTTATAAAAACAGCAGCATATTTCACAAAATTATATCCAGTAATTGTTGCGAAAAAAACAAAACCTAAAAGGCTTATTGTACTGCTAATATCAAATTCTAAACAAGTAACTCCAACTAATGAACAAACGGCAAAAGCCACATGCACACTGCTATTAACATACCTATTAAACCATAAACTAAGCGTTTTCATCAAACAAAAATAATCAATGTATTATCAATCACAATTTTTCTTTAAAAATCAACTAGTTTTTATAGGAAAAAACACCCGGCTATTGTTAAAAATTGTAAATTTGCATTTTAAATTTTCTAACTAAGAAAGATGAATACAAATTCTTTTGCTCAAAGGCATATTGGTCCTAGAAAAAGTGACCTAAATAAAATGTTGAAAACGATTGGTTTAAACTCTATGGAGGAACTAATAAATCAAACTATTCCAGAAGATATTTTATTAAAAGAAAGACTGTCGCTCAACAAGGCAATGTCTGAACAGGAATATCAAGAGCATAACAATCTTCTTAGCTTAAAAAACAAACTATTTAAAACCTACATTGGTTTAGGATATCACAATAGTTTTTTACCGCCAGTAATACAAAGAAACATTCTTGAAAATCCAGGATGGTATTCAGCTTATTCACCCTATCAAGCTGAAATTGCTCAAGGGAGATTAGAAGCTTTGATCAATTTTCAAACCACTGTTTGCGATTTAACAGGAATGGAACTAGCCAACGCTTCTTTATTAGATGAAGCTACAGCTGCGGCTGAGGCAATGTCCTTACTTTATTCTTTAAGAGACCGTGCTCAGAAAAAAAAGAATATTGGTAAATTTTTTGTTTCTGAGGAAGTATTACCTCAAACCATATCTTTATTACAAACGAGATCGATTCCTTTAGGAATAGAATTAGTGATAGGCAACCATCAAGAATTTGATTTTTCTTCTGAATACTTTGGAGTATTACTTCAATACCCTGGAAAATTTGGGCAAATTTATAACTATCAATCTTTTGTGGAAAAAGCAAAAGAATCCTTAATTAAAGTAGCAGTCGCTGCAGATATATTGAGTTTAGTAATGTTGGAATCTCCAGGTAATTTTGGAGTAGATGTTGTAGTAGGGAGCACACAACGTTTTGGAATACCATTAGGTTATGGTGGACCTCACGCTGGATACTTTGCTACCAAAAGCGAATACAAACGCAATATTCCAGGACGTATTATCGGTATCACAAAGGACATGGACAATAACATGTCGTATCGCATGGCTCTTCAAACAAGAGAGCAGCATATTAAAAGAGATAGGGCAACATCTAACATTTGTACGGCTCAAGTTTTATTAGCAGTAATGGCTGGTATGTATGCAGTATATCATGGCCCTGAAGGATTAAAGCATATTGCAAATAATGTTCATAACACTGCAGCAACTTTAGCAGAAGCTCTAGAAAATATTGGGTATTCACAATTAAATTCTGCTTTCTTCGACACCATTGTCATAAAAGCTGACAAAGAACAAATTAAGCCTATTGCCGAAAAACATGAAATTAACTTTTATTATATAGACAACCAAACTATTAGTATTTCCTTAAACGAAACCACTTCGTTAAAAGATTTAAATGCAATTATTGCTGTTTTTAATGAAGCAACAAACAATGATTCTTCCTCAATAGATTCTTTGTTAGATCCATCTATCATCCCTGCAGAATTAGAAAGAAAAACACCATTCTTAACAAATGATGTTTTTAATTCTTATCATTCTGAAACTGAAATGATGCGTTATATTAAAAAATTAGAACGTAAGGATTTATCATTAAATCACTCAATGATTCCTTTAGGATCTTGCACTATGAAATTGAATGCAGCTTCTGAAATGCTTCCTTTAAGCAATCCAAACTGGTCAAGTATACATCCTTTTGTTCCTGTAGAACAAGCACAAGGATACCAAGAAATGTTGACCAATCTAGAAAATCAATTAACTGAAATTACGGGTTTTGCAGCAACTTCACTTCAACCAAATTCAGGTGCTCAAGGCGAATTTGCCGGCTTGATGGTAATTAAAGCATATCATGAATCTAGAGATGATCATCATAGAAAAATCTGTTTAATTCCATCTTCTGCACACGGAACAAATCCAGCAAGTGCAGTAATGGCTGGAATGAAAGTTGTAGTCACTAAAGCTACAGAAGAAGGTAATATCGATGTTGATGACTTACGTGAAAAAGCAATTTTACACAAAGACAATCTTTCAGCACTAATGATTACATACCCCTCAACACATGGAGTGTATGAGGCATCAATTATTGAAATTACAAGTATCATTCACGAAAACGGTGGTCAAGTATATATGGATGGTGCCAATATGAATGCACAAGTTGCACTTACAAACCCTGGTGCTATTGGTGCTGATGTTTGTCATTTAAATTTACATAAAACATTTGCAATTCCTCATGGAGGAGGTGGTCCTGGAGTAGGCCCGATTTGTGTTGCAAAACAATTAGCACCTTTTTTACCAAGTAATCCAATTATTAAAACTGGAGGAGAACAAGGAATTACAGCAATTTCTGCGGCTCCTTGGGGCTCTGCACTAGTTTGCTTAATCTCTTATGCATACATCTGCATGCTAGGGGAAAAAGGATTAAAAAAATCTACTGAATTTGCAATTTTAAATACCAATTACATAAAAGAGAGGTTACACGGATCCTATGAGGTTTTATATTCTGGAGAAAATGGCCGTGCTGCTCACGAGATGATTATAGATTGCAGACCCTTTAAAACAAATGGAATTGAGGTTACCGATATCGCAAAACGTTTAATGGATTATGGTTTCCATGCACCAACTTTATCTTTTCCAGTAGCTGGAACTTTAATGATAGAACCTACAGAAAGTGAAAGTTTAGAAGAGTTAGATCGTTTTTGTGATGCCATGATATCCATAAGAAAAGAGATCGATGAATCTACCTTAGAAGAGCCAAATAATGCCTTAAAAAATTCACCACATACCCAAGAGATGGTTACCAGTGACTCCTGGGAATTTCCATACTCAAGAAAAAAAGCAGCGTTTCCATTAGCTTATATAAAAGAAAACAAATTCTGGCCAAGCGTAAGAAGAGTAAATGAAACTTTCGGAGATCGTAATTTAATTTGTACCTGTACTCCTATTGAAGATTTTATAACAGACTAAAATGTTTAAAATAAAATTGAATTAAAAGCTTTTCTTCGGAAAAGCTTTTATATTTTTACAAATCACAACAAAATTAATAGCTTATGGCTATAAAAATCACTGGTGCTGGAAGTTATATCCCTAAGTTAATAATTCCAAACCAATCGTTCGAAAAGAAAGATTTTTATAATGAAGATCGTACTCGGTTTAATGCTGAAAACAAAATAATTATTGAAAAATTCAAATCTATTACAGGCATTTCTGAAAGACGTTATGCTGAAAATAATTTAAATAATTCAGATATTGGGGCAATGGCCTCTAAAATTGCAATAGCGGATTCTAGTATTGATCAAGAAGATATCGATTATATTATCGTTGCTCATAATTATGGTGACATTAGTTTTGACTCAAAACAAAGTGATGCGGTTCCTAGTATTGCTTCTAGAATAAAGCAAAAATTAAAAATTAAAAACCCAAGTTGTGTTGCTTATGACATTTTATTTGGATGTCCAGGTTGGATAGAAGGAATGATACAAGCAAATGCTTTTATCAAAGCGGGAATTGCAAAAAAATGTTTAGTTATCGGTACAGAAACATTATCTCGAGTTGTGGATGAAAACGATAGAGATTCAATGATTTTTAGCGACGGCGCTGCCGCAGTTATTATAGAAGATTCAGAAAATGCTGGAGGTATTATTTCTCACGAATCTGCGACATATGCGCTTGAAGAAGCAAATTATATATTTTTCGGCGAATCATTTAAACCAAATGATTCCAGCAAAAATAAATATATAAAAATGTTGGGTCGTAAAATTTACGAATTTGCGTTAATTAATGTCCCGTCAGCAATGAAGGTATGTCTAGAGAAATCAAAAGTAGACATTACAAGTGTTAAAAAAATATTGATTCATCAGGCTAATGAAAAAATGGATGAAGCAATTATAAAAAGATTCTATAAGCTTTATGGAATGCAAATGCCTGAAGACATTATGCCGATGTCCATAAACAAATTAGGCAACTCTAGTGTTGCTACCGTACCTACATTATACGACTTAATACTTAAAGGCAATCTAGGGGATCATTGCATTGATCCTGGAGATGTAATTATATTTGCAAGTGTGGGTGCTGGTATGAACATTAATGCGATGGTATATCAAGCATAAACTCAACCTCTAAATAAGTGTACGAGAATAATTTTCCAAATAAACGATTTCGAATCACTTTAGGTTTCTTAAAGCAATTTATTTCTAAAAAAGATCGCATTTTAGATTTAGGCACTATTAACCCATTTTCAGATATTTTAAAAAAAGAGGGTTATAAAGTAACAAATACTGAAGGAGAGGATTTAGATCTTGACACCACTATTGTTAAAAAAGAAGATTTTGATGTTATTACCGCTTTTCAAATATTTGAACATATGGTGGTTCCTTTTAATGTCCTAAATGATATTAAAGCGACTAAATTAATTGCTTCTGTACCTCTTAAATTATGGTTTACTTCAGCTTACAAGAATAAAACTGATCAATGGGATCGTCATTATCATGAATTTGAAGACTGGCAATTTAATTGGTTATTAGAAAAATCTGGTTGGGAAGTAAAGAAAAGTATTCAATTTACAAGTCCCGTAAAAAAAATAGGATTTCGGCCAATACTGAGGCTATTTACTCCTCGCTTTTATTTGGTTTATGCGGAAAGAATTAAACGTTAATCTTATTGATTTAAAGTAAAATAAATACATCTTTTTTTTGTAAATTGATATTTTAATATGAATATCTGCATCATCATACCGGCCTACAATGAAGAAGATTATATTGTTAACACACTAGAATCTTTGGTTAGTCAAACCTATCCAATAAAAGAAATAGTTATTGTTAATGATAACTCTACAGATAATACAAGAAGTATCATTGATTCTTTCTCTGAAAAGCATTCATTTATTAAAAGTATTACCACTAAATCTGAAGCCATTCATCTACCTGGAAGTAAGGTTATAAATGCTTTTTACAAAGGATTCGAATTTATTGATAAAGAGTATGACCTCATTTGTAAAATAGATGCCGATTTAATATTTCCATCAAATTATTTTGAATCAATTATTGCTATTTTTAAAAAAAATCCAAGTTGCGGAATAGCTGGAGGGTTTTGTTATATAAAAAAAGAGGATGCATGGGTTTTAGAAAACCTAACCAATAAAGATCATATTAGAGGAGCACTAAAAGCATATAGATCTGAGTGTTTCAATCAAATTGGAGGCCTAAAAAACACGATGGGCTGGGACACTATAGACGAATTATTAGCGCAATATCACGGTTGGGAAATTAAGACAGATGCAAATTTACATGTAAAACATTTAAAACCTACTGGCGCTAACTATTCCAAAGAAGCCAAACATAAACAAGGCGAAGCTTTTTATAAAATGAGGTATGGCTTATTATTGAGTTTTATTGCTTCAACAAAATTAGCTTTTAACAAAAGGAGTTTTTCATTTTTTTTAAATACCACCTTTGGGTTTTTAAAAGCTTATAATAAGGACTTAGCCTTTATCGTTAGCAAAAAAGAAGGTGTTTTTATTCGAAATTTAAGATGGAAAGGCATTAAGAAAAAATTATTTTAATCATTTATATATTTATTCTAAAAACTTTAGATCACAGTCAATTATAATAAACACTTTATATGTATTTTTGGTTTGAAAAAAATTAATAAAATGAATTACTTACTAAAAAAACACACAATAGCTTTCTTTATTTCATTTTTATTTATTTCAAATTTCTTTATTTCTTGCAAGTCACAAAAAGAGTTTGTTAGTTTAGAAACTACCAGTAATAAAGCAATTACTCCAACAAAAAAAGTAAAAAACATCATATTACTTGTTGGCGATGGCATGGGTTTAAGCCAAGTTTCAGCGAGTCAGTTTTATAATAAAAATGCATCAAATTTTAATCGATTTCCTGTTATTGGTTTAATTAAAACTTCTTCTTCCAGTGATTTAATTACCGATTCAGCAGCTAGCGCTACTGCATTTGCTAGTGGAATAAAAACATACAATGGAGCTTTGGGAGTAAATACCGATTCACTTGCAGTTAAAACAATTGTTGAAGAAATTTCTAAAATTGGAATTTCTACCGGAATTATTTCCACCTCTTCCATAGTACATGCAACTCCCGCTGCTTTTTACACACACACAAAAAAAAGAAGTATGTATGAAGATATAGCGGCTCAATTAGTAAGCTCAGACATTGATTTTTTTGCCGGTGGAGGAATTAACTATTTTAATGATCGAAAAGACAAAAGAGATTTAATTTTAGAATTGGAGAAAAATGGCTTTTCAATAGACTTAGAGATGCTTCCAAATACTACCAAACCAACTGTTAGCAAAAAACAAGGTTATTTATTAGCTCCAGATGCAATGCCAAAAATGGTGGACGGTAGAGGTGATTTTTTATCAAATGCAACACATTTAGCTATAGAAAGTTTATCGACTAACGAAGAAGGTTTCTTTTTAATGGTTGAAGGATCTCAAATAGATTGGGGTGGTCATGATAATGATGCAGCATACCTTATCAGTGAATTAATTGATTTTGACAATGCCATTGGAGTTGCTTTAGATTTTGCGAAATTAAATGGTGAAACTTTAGTTATTGTTACAGCAGACCACGAAACAGGTGGATTTACATTAGCAGAAGACAATGGTGATTATAATAAGATTAAACCTGTGTTTTCAACTGGTGGTCATTCTGCAACTATGATTCCTGTATTTGCTAAAGGTCCAAATTCTGAGGATTTTGGAGGTATTTATGAAAATACCGCTATTTATAATAAGATGAAAACTTTGTTTTTTGAAAATAACAATAATTAAATCGTAACAATATATTTGATACCTTGCATAAGTGAAAAAACTAATTAAATACATATCCGATATAGGCTCCTACTTTTTAATGTTAGGAAAAGTTTTTAAAAGCCATACGAAGAGTTCGGTAATGAAAGAATTAATTATGAAAGAAATTGATGATCTCATCATTAATTCTTTAGGGATTGTAGCATTTATATCTTTTTTCGTTGGAGGAGTAATATCCATACAAACAGCACTAAATCTTGAGAACCCATTAATTCCAAAATCCTTAATTGGCTTTGCAACTAGACAATCTATTATTTTAGAGTTTGCACCGACTTTTATGTCTATAATTATGGCTGGTAAAGTAGGTTCATTCATTACCTCAAGTATTGGTTCAATGAGAGTAACAGAACAAATTGATGCCCTTGAAGTGATGGGTATCAACTCCTTAAATTATTTAGTTTTTCCAAAAATAATAGCAATGTTATTTTATCCCTTTATTATAGCTATTGCAATGTTTTTAGGGATTTTTGGGGGCTTTCTAGCTGGAGTTTACGGCGGTTTTACAACAGCAGCCGATTTTACGCAAGGACTTCAAGACACCTTTTATCCATTTCATTTAGTGTATGCTTTTATAAAAACATTCTTTTTTGGAATGATATTAGCAACCGTTCCTTCTTGGCAAGGGTATTATATGAAAGGTGGTGCTTTAGAAGTTGGTAAAGCAAGTACCAACTCATTTGTTTGGACTAGTATAATAATAATATTAACCAATTATATTATCACACAATTACTATTAAGTTAATGATAAAAGTAGACAACATTACAAAAAGTTTTGGGGCAGATGAGGTATTAAAAGGTATTTCAGCAACTTTTGAAAAAGGAAAAACCAATCTTATTATAGGAAGAAGTGGAAGTGGTAAAACGGTAATGCTAAAGTGTATGATTGGTCTTTTTACTACAAATTCTGGAGAAATATTTTTCGAAGATCAAGCCATAAGCAAAATGGATATAGGAGCTCAAAGAACTTTAAGAGAAGACATCGGAATGTTATTTCAAGGTGGCGCTTTATTTGACTCTATGAATATCGAAGATAATGTTATGTTTCCGTTGAGAATGTTTTCAAATGATAAAAGACCTGAAATGCTTAAAAGAGTTAATGAGGTTTTAAAACGAGTTGATTTAGAAAATGTAAATCATAAATTCCCCTCTGAAATATCAGGAGGAATGAAAAAAAGAGTATCCATAGCTAGAGCAATAGTAAATAACCCAAAGTATCTTTTTTGTGACGAGCCAAATTCAGGCTTAGATCCAAAAACAGCAACAGTAATTGATCAGTTAATTCAAGACATCACTAAAGAAAACAACATCACAACTGTTGTTGTCACCCATGATATGAACTCAGTAATGGAGATTGGAGAAAAAATTGTTTCTGTCTCTTATACACATCTGACGCTGCCGACGACTCCTTACGTGTAGA
>CAJXVL010000023.1 GCA_913061205.1 uncultured Flavobacteriaceae bacterium
ACGTAAGGAAGTCGTCGGCAGCGTCAGATGTGTATAAGAGACAGGGATAGAATATATTTAGTCTTAGAAGAACTAAACCTTTTCCCTGAAACTGTTCTTGCGACTACAAAAGTATTATTTATTAATTTTGGTGATAGAGAATCGTTATATGCTTTGCAAGCTATTTCTAAATTAAGAGCAAATGGTATCGCTAGTGAATTATATCCAGATCAAGCTAAGATGGGAAAACAGATGGGTTATGCAGATAAAAGAAACATACCATTTGTAATTTTAGCAGGTGATAAAGAAATTGAAAATCAGTCATATACGCTAAAAAGTATGGTAAGTGGAGATCAATCAAACTATACTTTAGATCAACTGATATCATTTTTTAAATAAGTTATTATACATTGCAAAAGGTATAAGCTCAAAACGCTAACTCCATAACATCGCTATGAAAAACACATTTAGATTATTATTTATTTTTTTTACGTTTGTTGTTTCTTCACATGTTTTTGCACAAGATAAAAAGCCTAAAGTCGCCTTAGTTTTAAGTGGAGGAGGAGCAAAAGGTATTGCGCATATTCCTGTTTTACAAGCTTTAGATTCTTTAGGGATTGTTCCAGACCTTATAATTGGTACTAGTATGGGAAGTGTAGTTGGAGGTCTGTATGCAATGGGATATTCTGGTGATAGTATTGCAAATATTGCTAATAATACAAATTGGGACAATTTGTTAACTGGAGACATTCCATTGAACAAAGTTAGTACTGAAGAAAAGAGTGAATTTAAAAAATATTTAGTTGAATTGGACGTCGTTAATTGGTCTCCTAAACTAAACCCTTCGCTATTAAGAGATCAAAACCTCCGTGAATTTTTGAGTCTATTAACCTTTCCAGTTTACAATATTAATAATTTTGATGACTTATCCATTCCATTTCGAGCAATGACAACAGATATTGTAAATGGAAAAGAAGTTATTTTAGGCAAAGGATCTTTAAGCTTAGCGATGCGCGCTAGTATGTCAGTGCCAAGTATATTTCAGCCGGTAGTTTATGAAAATACTTTGTTGGTAGATGGAGGGATACTCAATAATTTCCCTACTAATGTAGCAAAACATATGGGTGCAGATATTATTATAGGAAGTACAGTAGGAGGTGGTATGCTACCGAAAAATAAATTAGATAATATGTCTGCTTTATTAGTTCAATCAAGTATGCTATCAAGTAATTTAAAGGTTGAAAAAAATAAAGAAATCTGTGATATTCTTATAGATCATGTACCTTATCTTGAGTATTCTACGGGAGATTTTAATAAAAGTAAAGAAATATTTAAAGAAGGAGAAATTGCAACTAACAACAATTTATCTAGTTTAGTTAAATTATCTAAAACTTTAAAAAAATATAAACAAAGAGTTCATAAAGTACCAGATGCAAAAAATAAAATTCTTTTAGACACTATTATTTTTAAAAATTTAAGTATTGGAAATTACGAAGTAGCTAAAGAAAGAACTGACATTGAACCTCATAAAGAATACAGCGCTAAGGAATTAGTAGCAGGTGTTAACAGAGCAATAGGTACAAGAATGTTTTCAAAAATCACCTATGAATCATTTATAGAAAACAATCAACTTGGCTTGCAGTTAAATTTTTTCGAGTATTCTAAAGATCAATTAAAAGGTTCATTACATTACGATACGTATCGGGGTGGAGGAATAGTTGTTAATTATACTGGAAGAAACATATTGGGTAAATCCTCTAGAGTACTTGTTACTTTAGATATAGCTGAACAACCAAGGGCTAGATTGCAATATCAAAAAATATTTGGAAAGCATAAAAATTGGTGGTTTCAATCGGAGGCAATAGGAGAGTTGTTAATTCAAGAAGTATTTGAAGATGGAATTAAAATAGAAAATATAAAACAAAATTATTTTCAATTTAACAATCAAATAAACAAGAACATTAATTCATTATACAGTTATGTTGGAGTTGGAATAGATTATGAGCTAACTAATTTAAGGCCAAAATTTGATCCGGATTTAGTTGGTAATTTTTTTGGTCTAAAAAAATATAATTTTAATACCATTGAAATTAACGCAAATTACACCTACAATAGTTTAAACAAAGTATTCTTTTCAACTAAAGGAACTTATTTTAAAGGCTCGGTAAGCAGGTCAATACATAACGCTATTTACATAGAGCCAATAGATGAAAATAGCCCTTCAATTGATGGTTTTACCAATCGTTTTTCAAAACTTAATTTAAGTTTTGAAAAACGATTTGGCTTTACTAAAAAAATAACAGGAATTTTAAAAGGCACTACTAACTTTATTTATGAAGATACTCTAAAATCAGATGAGGTTTCATTTAATGAATATGGTTATGCAGGAAAATATTCTCTAGGAGGATACATTCCTAATAACCGCAGTAGAAGTTATTTGTTTGCAGGATTGCATGAAGATGAGCTTACCGTTAATCAATTTATGAAAATAACACTAGCCCTACAATTAAATCCAATCAATAAAATATATGTTGTTCCCCATTTCAATATTGCTTCTGTTGGATTTACCAATTTTGACGATTATATAGAAGATGCTTTTTTTCCAAAAGGAGACTGGGAAGATAAAATAGAAACCAGTTTGTTAATGTCTGCAGGAGCTACTTTTTCATATAATTCTTTATTAGGTCCTGTTAATTTTGATATATCTTATATAAATGATGTTGATAAAATTAGGCTTTATTTTAGTGTAGGCTTTTTATTTAATGCATCCAACTAATTATTATCACATGCCTAAAAAAAGTAAAAAAGGAATGTTATTACCACCTGCAATAGGATATTCTTTTAAAATAGTTTTAGACTTGATTAGAAAGAATAAAATTCAATTTAAGTATATTCCAAGGTTAGTAGCAATTGTTATCGTGAATCTGATTAACTATCCTTTTAGAAGCTATGAACGTTTATTTATTAATCCCCATTATTATAAAAAAAAGATTGATCATTCTCCAGTCTTTATAATTGGACATTGGAGAAGTGGTACGACTCATCTTCATAATTTACTTTGTCAAGATTCTCAAATGGCTTATGCCACTACCTACCAAAGTGTATTTCCGGATACCCTATTCAATAAATTAGGGCGATTTTTATTTAGGGGTTTTTCCACCCTTTTAATTCCTGGAACTCGAAATGGTGATAATGTAACACTAGGAGCATCACTTCCTCAAGAAGAAGAATTTGCATTAGGAGATAAAACTCCACTATGTTTTTATTTTTTCTGGATGTTTCCTACCAATATGATTCAATACTATAATGATTTTATTAGGTTTAATAATATTGATATTAATCAACTAGAGAAATGGAAAGCAGATTATAAATTACTTATAAAGAAAGCTATAAAAAACACAAATAAGAAGCGTTACCTTTCTAAAAACCCTCCAAATACCGGACGTGTTAAGGTATTATTAGAAATGTTTCCTGATGCAAAGTTTATTCATATACATAGAAATCCAATAGAAGTTTTCTTGTCTACTCAAAATTTTTATAAAAAAATGCTACCGCCATTGCAGTTGCAAAGCATTAGTTCTGAAGAAATTGATTTGAAAATTCAGGATATTTATAAAAAAATAATGAATGATTTTATTCAACAAAAAGAATCAATACCGAAGGGAAATCTTATTGAAATTTCATACAATGAATTGGAAAAAAATCCAATTGATACCTTAAATGAGATATACACAGCATTAAATATAGATAATTACGATATTGCTTTGAAAAACTTTGAAGCATATGTTGATAAATTAAAAAGTTACAAAAAAAACCGACACAAAATTAAAAAGAGTCAATTGGATCTATTAATAAAAGAATGGGGTTTTACCATGGAAAAGTATAACTATTCGATTCCAAATAGTATAGAAATAGTAGATTAATTTCACATGAAAAATATAGTAGTTTTAATATTTTTTTTAGCAGTTCAAAATTCATGTGTGTTCTCTCAAGCAGAATGGGTTTTAAATAGAGATACTGATGGGATAAAAGTTTATTCAAAAGATTTAGAGGGTTATCAATTTAAATCCTTCAAAGCAATTACTACAATTAATGGATCTATTCATGATTTTGTTTTTACCCTTGCAGATATAGCTAATTTTCCAAAATGGGGACATCAAATTAAATCTGCTACAATATTAGAAAAAACAGGAGATACCCTACAAATATATTATTCCATAGCAAAAGCTCCATTTCCTTATAAAGATAGAGATGGTATATATCTCAATCGCTTTAAATGGGATTCAGATGCCAAAACTTTGACAGTAGAAATTGAAGTACTTTATGACTATTTAGAACCTAATGAAAAATACATTAGGGTAAAAGGATATGGTTATTGGAAAACAGTAGTAGTATCAGAAAACAAAATGGAAGTAACTTTTTCAATGCAAATAGATCCTGGTGGAAGTATTCCTTCTTGGTTAGCAAATATGTTTGTAGACGGTACTCCTTTTAATACCTTATTAAACTTAAAGAATACCATAGAAGCTAACAAAGAAAATAATTTTAAATTTGACTTTATTGATTAACTATTGTTTTAAATTTTCTACGGTAAAAATCTCATCATCTAAACCCTGGTCAAATTTCACATCTGTTAATAAAATAGAAGTTGAATGTTTTTTCAAAACACTAGTCATAATGACTTCTTTCGCATACCAATAGTTATTTTTCTTTTTATATTTATAAGTAGCTAACTTGAAATAGTTATTACTTTTATTAAAAAATTCCATTTTAATTGGATAATAATTAGTTTTATCCATTGTTAAAATAATTTTCGAGTACTTTGTTTTTTTAGATTTTGGTGTCAATTCTAATGTGTAAAAATCAGGATCATTAGCGTTAATTATGATAGGATCATACCTATCACTATATGGAATACCACTCATATCTTCTTGTGAAAAATCGGTTCCTGTAAATGCTTGGCTTTTGCTTAGTAAGGAAATTCTAATTGCTTTTCCAAATGCAGGCATGTATAACCATATTACATCATCTGGAAGTGAAAGTGTAGCGATTCCCGCTTGTTTTTCTGGTTTTGTATATCTATATAATTTTTTGAATTTCCCTTTTTGCTTTAGAGAAGCTTCTCTTTTTTTTTCTTTGCCAGATTTATCTGTTATCAACATTAAAACCGAAGCTTCTTTATCTTTAGGTGCAGCGATTAAGAGGTCCATATTTTGTAATAATACTTTAGCGCTTTGAGCTTGTAATGAACTGAAATTGAATAGGATAATTAGACTGCATATTGTTAGATACTTAAGATTCATCTTGGATATTGTTTTTAGATTTATTTCTGTTCATTAATATTAATATGGAAGGAAGTAGTGTTAAAGCACCTAGACAAGAACTAACCATGCTAAGTGCAATAAGTAGCCCAAAATATTGTAAAGGAACCATTTCAGAAAAAACTAAAATTAAGAATCCTGCAGAAACTGAAATTACATTGATAATTATTGCATTTCCACTAATTAAAATTGATTCTTGAATTGAAGCATAAAGATCTTGACTTTTTTTGTAGGATTGATTAAAATGTGAAATAATGTGAATGGAATAATCTATTCCTATTCCGAGTGCAACACTAGCAACTAATACAGTAGCAATGTTTAAAGAAATCCCAGTCAAGCCCATAAAACCAAATAGTAAGACAATGGTCGCTATAATTGGTATGGAAGCATAAAGACCACTAATCCAAGAACGCAATATGATGCCTACTAAAATGATAACAAAAAGTATCGCAATTAAGATACTTCCTATTTGACTATTTATTAAACTTTGATCCATTGTGATATCAACAAATGGCATTCCAGTGATTTCAATTTCACAATCTTCAGAAGAATTAGTAGCTATAAAAGCCCTCATATATTTTGCAAATTCTTTTTTTGATTCATTATCGGGAGATTTAAATTTAGAGATGATAATACCTTCCGTTAAATCTTCATTTACAAAACGATTTAAGACTTCATTCCCTTCTAGTAAAAACCACAATTGTTCTATCTGTTCACTCTTATTTGGAATTTCTCTAATATTCGTAATATTCAAATTAATTTCAGCAATCAATTTTGCAATAGACATTGAAGTATATACATTTGGGCTTTTCTCCATATATTCAGAAGTCTGAATCATGGTCTTTAAAACCTTTGGGCTTTGCATATTCCCTTTAAAATGAACAAATATTGGTTTGGTGCCTCCAAACTTTTCAATCATAATATTTTCGGCCAATCGCGTTGGATTATTCTTTTTAAAATACTCTTGAATGTCAACACTTCTCTTAATTGAAGACATTCCGACAATACTTATTGCAATTAATACCATCCAAATTGTCAATATAGTTTTAGGTCTTTTAATTAATATAGCATTGATAGGTTTAAGAAAATAATTAGTTAGGAAGGAATGTTCCCTTTGCTTAATTGTTTTTCTTCTTTGATAATTTACAGCTTCTAAAATAGCAGGGACGAAGAATATAGATAATAGCGACGCAAATAGGGTGCCTAATGCTGTAAAGATTCCAAAATCAACAATCATATTAAGATAGGCTCCAAATATGAAAGAAACAAAGCCAATGATCGTTGTGATTGCTGCTAAAATTAGCGGTATTAAAACAAAAGCAAGAGCCGTAGCAATTACATCTGTTTCTTTTGATTGACTTACTTTATTAATTCTATTGATCACGTGGATGGTGTAAGCGCTTCCAATCGCCAATAATATGATAGGTATATTATTTGAAATCATAGACATTTTAATATCGAGAAAAGCCATGCTGCCCAAACTCCAAACTATAGATATAATGGCAATTAAAAGAGGTAATAATACACCGCTTATCGATCTAAAGCTTAAGAATAAAATGAATGCAATTATTAAAAAAGAAAGGGGTAATAAATTGGTTAAATCATCCCTCATTAAATCTGAAATATAGGTTAGTAACATTGGGGAACCTATATAGTAAAGCTTCTCAGGTAGGTTTAACGCTGTTGTTTTTCGAATTACGTTTTTAGCTATCGCATTGACATCAGATTTATTATCTAAATTAAAAATGATTAATGTAGAAGTTTCATCTTCAGAGACAATGGAACCTTTATACATTTCATTATTTAAAATATTATTTCTTAAAATTTGAAAATCTTTAGGACTTTCAGGCATTTCATATTCATCTACTAATTTTCCAATTTCAATTCCATAATCACCTCCTTTGATATTTATAATATTAGTAAGGCTAGAAACAGTTGTAATTCCATCGATGTTAGCTAAAGTATCTGTAAGTAATTGAATGTGCTCTAATACAGAGGTCTGGTAAATGTTATCCGTTTCAAGGATAATAACTCCCATATTATTGCCTCCAAAATTCTCTCCTATTTTTTTTAATAACCTGGCATCTGGATCTTCATCTGGTAAAGATCTTAAAATATCAGCATCTATTTTCAGACTTCTTATTTCATTTCCAAAGAAAAGGGTCCCTATTAAAACCAATAAGATGATCAGCCACTTTTTAGCTACGATTCCTTTAGAAAAATTTACGAAGTTCAAATTTTTTGTTTTTGAAGTAAATTATAGTGATATATTCAATTGCTAATTTACTCTTTTTTAATTTTATTACCATAATTTAGGCAGCAGTGCTTTCCTTTTCGTGGGATAATCTTTAAAATGACTTTTATACCATTTATGATGTCCCGCTACTCTTGGTAATAAATTAGCAGCTGTCCATATTAAAAAAGTAGTTGCTGGGAAGTTCCAAGCCATTAATGCAAAACCAATCCATTGTATGATTTCACCAAAATAATTTGGGCATGAGATATATCTAAAAAGAAAACCTCTTGGAATTTTATAACCTATTTCATTTGGTTTTCTAAGGTTAATAAGAATGGTATCGCTAATTTGATTTATTAAAAAACCACCAATAAAAAGTAGGATTCCTAAATAAAAATTCCAGTTTTGAAAAGAAGATAGACCGTAGTGTTCTAAATGGGACAGAAAATATCCATTTAGCCCAGCATTAATAAAATTAAAAGCTATTGCAGAGAATACAATAGTAATGGGAATTTTTTTTCTTTTAGTCCTAATTCTAAACGGGTATATAAAAGTTCTATTAAAATAATGAACCAGCCAGAGGATACTTAACATAGCAGCATATTTACTTTGATCGGAACTTAAATAAAAATAGAGTATGATTAAGAACGAAGGAATTTCCATAAGAACCCAGCCTAAATTATTTGAAATTTCTGTTCCCCAACCTTTTCTTAAATGCCTTCCATAGGGAGCTCTTACAAATTGCAATAAAATAAATGAAGAGATTCCAACTAGAGACCAGATGCTACAGATTAAATTAAATGTTTCTAAACTCATGGGTTTTATTTTTTTCTATACCAAATAAGTAAGTCTAGTATGGTTTCAGTGGCCGGTCTAATCGAATGATTTAAGGCTGTTTTTGCTTTGAGAAAATTCATTTGTTTAGGAGCCAATTTTAAGGTGATTAAACTCTCTTTGCTTATAGGCCAATGTGAATTAAATATTTTTTTAGCAATTTTAATAAATGGTATTGTAGCGATTAGTAAAGGAATTGGAATACTAATAAAGTATTTTTTTGGGTTTGCAATTTCTGCAATTTGTTTGATGGTAAAATAATTACCACCCACTAAATAAATTTCTCCTTGTTTACCTAAACTAATACTATTAATAATGGTTTGTGATAAATCCCTAACATCTACTATATTGTATCCTCCTGTGGTAATAAATGGGATTTTATAATTAGCCATGTCTATTATTGATTGCCCAAAATGTGAAGGTTTATGGTCTGGTGGACCAATAATTGCAGTTGGCCTTATTATAAAAGCTGTTAAGCTAAATTTTTCAATTGCTTGCAATACTTTTTTTTCAGCAGTTGCCTTTGTCCAGTCATACAGAAAATGATTTTTTGTTTTATAAGGGCTATTTTCGGTATACACTTCATCCTTTTTAGTTTCAATAACTGCAGCGGAGGAGCTTATATATATCATTTTAACTTTTTGATTTACACATGCATCAATTAAATTTTCAGTACCTTTTACATTGATATCGTAAACAAGACTTTCATCTTTATCACCAATGGAAATAATACCAGCGGCATGAATTAACACCGAAGTATTATTAAGCAATTTTTTTAAGGTCGCTGGTTTTGATATATCTCCCTTAATCCAATTTAAATTAGGATGAATTATAGCAGTTTTACTATGGTAAGAGAGCGCGTTTACAACATAGTTTTTTTGAAGAAGCATTGCGATCAAACAACTTCCTAAATGACCAGTACCTCCGGTGATGCTTATAAATTTCTCTTTATTCATTTTATTGAAACACAATTGGAAAGATACTCAATTTGTTGAACTATTATACTTACTTAAAATAAGGAGTTATTTTATCAAAACGAATTTCTTTAAAATCTGAAATTATTTTAGTTGCCTCTGTATATACTTGATTTTTTGAATGAGGACTTTTAAAAGCCACACAAAAGATACCTGCAGCTGCAGCTGCTTTAATACCATTGGTAGAGTCTTCAATAACCAAACATTCATTTTTTAAATGCCCTGAAGCGATAGCGGCTTTTATAAATATCTCTGGATGAGGTTTAGACGCTTTTAAATCTGCCCCACTAAGTTTCGCTATAAAATAGTTATTTAGTCCAAACCTATTAAAAACATTATTAATCGTAGCCATAGAAGCTGAAGATGCTAGTACAAGCGTTATACCGTTTTTATGATAATCTTTAATTAAATCTAAAACACCATCAATGAGAGCTAAGCTTTTATCATTAAAAAACAGTTCCTTAAAAAAATTTCTTTTGAGCAGAACTAAGGTTTCTGATGATTGAGATAAATTAAAAAGGTTGCAAAGTTGTTTGCATATATTGCTAGTAGATTGTCCTGTAAATGATTCATACAATGTATCTGAAACAGTAATATTTACTGCATCAAACATTTTATAATATGCTTTACAATGTAGCGGCTCGGTGTCTACAATGACCCCATCCATATCAAATAAAACGGCTTTTAACATAGTTTTTATTTGTAAATATACACGATGATTTAACCAATCGAATACTAAGTTATTGATTAGTTTTATTTGAAACCGATTGATTTGCGATTTTAATAATTTGCTTCAGCTTTTCTTTGCGAGTATCTTCTTCTTCTCGTAATTTATTTTTTTTGCGATTGATAAGTTTTGTATGCTTTGCTTTATTTCGAGTGTTTTTTTCCTTTCCTTTTTTGGCCATAAGTTTCACAAAAATAGAGAAATAATAAAATAGGTTTATGAATGTGTATTAATTTATTATAATTATTTATTTGTTTAATGAAATATTATTATGATTAAACAGTTTTTTTGTATCTTTATAGAATAATTTTGTTTAAAAAAAAAGGCTAGATGTAAGTGTTTTTTGAAAACAAATTTTTCTAATTTTATACAAAAACAAATAAGTTTTTAATACATATATAGTTTAACATGACAGAAAAATTGCAATTTACGATGCGGGAATTAGATCGCATTATAGAAATGGCTTGGGAAGACCGGACTACTTTTGAGGCTATACTGCTTCAATTTGGATTGCCAGAAAATGAAGTCATTAAGCTAATGCGCAGAAACTTAAAAGAATCTAGTTTTAAACGTTGGCGTAAACGTGTTAATAGTGGTGTAAGTAAAAAACATTTAAAAAAACGAAATCCAGCGATTAGTCGCTTTAAATGTTCTCGGCAAAAAGCCATATCTGGTAATAAAATAAGCAAGCGTTAAATGGAATTATTTGAAACCCAATCTTCCCTTTTTCCAACTAAATATTCTGAAATACTTCAGCGTGTTCGCCTTGTTGACCCTATTAAGTATAGTTCGACACGAAATTACATCAATGGTTCGGTCAGCCATTTATCACCTTATATTTCAAGGGGAATTATTTCTACAAAATTTATTCTATCCGAAATTTTAAATCGTGGATATAAACCTGGTCAGGTTGAAAAATTCATACAAGAATTAGCTTGGAGAGACTACTGGCAACAGGTTTGGGTTTCAAAAGGTGATGGTATAAATGAAGACATTAAAAATAAGCAAGCACCCATTACTAACACCTGTATTTCAAAAGCTATCATTGAAGCCAATACTGGTATTCAAGCAATAGATCAAAGCATTCAAAATTTTTATAAAACAGGCTATTTACACAATCACCTAAGGATGTATATCGCTTCAATAGCTTGTAATATAGCGCACAGTCATTGGAAAACTCCAGGGCAATGGATGTATTATTACTTATTAGATGCAGATTGGGCTAGTAATGCCTTGAGTTGGCAATGGGTTGCAGGAGCAAATGCAAATAAGAAATATGTTGCGAATCAAGACAATATCAATAAGTATTGTAATACCCAACAAAAAAACACCTTTTTAGACATTTCGTATGAGGCTTTTAATTCCTTAGAAATCCCTGATATTTTAAAAGAGACTTCACCGCTAATTTTAAAGACTCCTTTGCCAAGTCAGGGTTCAATTATTATAGATAAAAAGCTACCCACTTATATTTATAATTTTTACAATTTAGACCCACTTTGGAACAAAGAATCTACTGTTAATAGGGTTCTTTTACTAGAGCCTTCACATTTTGAGCAATATCCCGTAGCTAAAAAAACAATCGATTTTATCCTTAATTTTTCCCAAGAAAATATTGATAATATTCAAATATATGTTGGAGAATTTAAAGATTTCACTTCCGATTATACCTCCGAAAATATTTTTTATAAAGAACATCCTTTAAATAAAAATTATAAGGGGGTTGAGCTACCCAGAGATTGGATGTTTACTGTACAAGGATATTTTCCTTCTTTCTTTTCTTTTTGGAAAAAATGTAAAAAAGAACTGGTCTATTGAGAAGTCAAGCTATTAATATTGTTTGGTTAAAACGCGATATACGATCGCAAGATCATCAACCGCTGTTAGCGGCTGAGCAAGCTGGTATTCCATACCGCATAATATATTTATTTGAGCCTGAGCTTATTGCATATCCAGATACCAGTCCAAGACATTTGCAATTTGTATATCATTCTATTATGGCTTTAAATAATTCGTTAGCAACTTTTAATAGATCTGTAGAAATTTTCTATGGGGAAGCCAGTGCTATATTTGAATACTTAATGCAAAGTTTTACTATAGAGACTATTTTTAGTTATCGTGAAAGTGGAACACAAAGTACTTGGCAGCGTGATAAAAAAGCAGCATTTTTTTTTATAAAACATCGCATTACTTGGAATCAATACCAAAGAGATGGGATTCTTCGCGGTATTAAAAATAGAGATGATTGGAATAGAAAGTGGCATGCAACAATGCATTCCCCTATAGTTCACAATCGCTATACATTATCTAAAGAGGTGATGCTGTCGCATCCTTTTTTATTGCCCAATGCATTAGTGATAAAATTAAAGGAATACCCCAAAGCATATCAACCCGCTGGAGAATATAATGCTTGGCGGTATTTAAAATCATTTGCCGCAAAAAGAGGTTTTAATTATCAAAAGCATATTTCCAAACCTACCGAAAGTAGATTGGGCTGCAGCAGGTTATCTCCCTATTTAGCTTGGGGTAATATGAGTATTAAGCAAGCATTTCAATTTGTAGGGACCCATCCAAACGGAACAAAAAATAGCAGGGCTTTTTCTGCCATGCTTACTAGATTACATTGGCATTGCCATTTTATCCAAAAATTTGAAGTAGAATGCAGTTATGAAACCCATTGTGTTAATAGCGGATATGAGTTATTGCCACATAAAAAAAATGAAACCTATATTAAAGCTTGGAAAACAGGAACAACTGGCTATCCTTTAATCGATGCTTGTATGCGAGCGGTTGAACAAACGGGATGGATTAATTTTAGAATGCGTGCCATGGTAGTTTCCTTTTTCACTATGAATTTAGATCAAGATTGGCGTGATGGCACCTATCATTTGGCACGACAGTTTTTAGACTATGAGCCGGGTATTCATTATCCTCAGTTTCAGATGCAAGCTGGGACTACTGGTATTAATACCGTACGTTTATACAATCCTGTGAAAAACTCTCAAGAGCACGATCCAGAAGGTGTATTTATTAAAAAATGGATTCCAGAACTTGCCAATGTTCCTAATAACCATATACATGAGCCCTGGAAAATGACCAATATGGAGCAGATTTTTTGTGGGCTTATTATAGGAGAGGATTATCCGCTTCCTATTGTAGAATTACAAGAAAGTGCACGAATTGCTAGAGATAAAATTTGGGGACATAAAAAGCATCCCGCGGTGCAAAAAGATAAAAAACGATTATTAAACACACACGTAAATAGAAGACATAATGATTTACACTAGCGAACAGATCAAAAAACTTGACAAAATTACAAGGTTAAAGATCATTAATTCCGTTACCGGTATAAAGCCTGGAAACCTAATCGGTACTATTGATAATAAAGGACAAACCAACTTGGCTATATTTAGTTCGGTAGTCCATTTAGGCAGTAATCCTCCGCTATTGGGTTTTATTTCAAGACCTAAAGGAAAAGAATTTGGTCATACTTACCGAAATATTCAGGAAAACGGGCAGTATACGATTAACCATATTCATCCAGAATTTATAAAAAATGCTCATTACACCTCTGCAAAATTTGATGCTGCAGTTTCAGAGTTTGAATATTGTAACCTTTCGGAAGAATACCTTAAAGATTTTAAAGCCCCATTTTTAAAAGAAAGCACTTTTAAAATGGGAATGTGCTTTAAAGAAGCAATAGATATTAAGTGCAATGGAACTATTTTAGTGATAGGCGAAATTGAACATTTACTAATTCCAGATACCGCAATCGAAAATAATGAAGTAGATTTAGAGCTTTCTGATAGTATTGGAATTTCGGGTTTAAACAGTTATTATTCATTAAAAAAAATAGAAAGCTATCCTTATGCTGCAGTAAGTGAAGTACCAGAATTTTAGAAATGAAAAAACAACACCTACCTCAAAAAATATGTTTGGTCTGTGATCGTCCTTTTAACTGGCGTAAAAAATGGAAAAAAACATGGAACGAGGTTAAATATTGTAGCGAAGGTTGCAGAAAGAACAAATGAAAAGTATCCACTTAATATTTCCACATCAACTATTTCAAGAATCTCCACTTTTTGAAATAAATGCCCCTATATATATTGTTGAAGAATATTTATTCTTTAAACAGTATCCATTTCATAAACAAAAAATAGCTTTTCATAGAGCAACTATGAAGTGCTATGCAGATTTTATTCGGGAAACTAAAAGTCTCGAAGTTTTTTATGTGGAATCGATTGAAGAAATTTCGGATGTACGAATACTAATACCCGAATTAAAGCGTCAAGGTATTGGACACATACATTATATAGATCCCACAGATTACTTACTTCAAAAAAGATTAAATACAAGTATTCGCGAAAGTGGAATGACTTTTACGGAACACAATTCGCCTTCCTTTTTAAATACTAAGGAAGATCTTGCTTCTTTCTTCCGCAGTGATAAAAAAAAATACCACCAAACAACCTTCTATATCGATCAGCGTAAAAAACGAAATATTCTCATAGAATCGGATGGAAAACCAACTGGTGGCGCTTGGACATTTGATACAGAAAACAGAAAGAAATATCCAGCTAAAAAGACAGCACCATTTGTTCAGTTTCCAGATATAGATCTCTATTATATAGAAGCCAAAAAATATGTTGAAACCCATTTTTCAAAACATTTAGGAAGTCTTACAGATTCTCCTTTATATCCAATAAATTTTAAAATAACAAAGGCTTGGCTTGATCAATTTTTTAAAGAACGTTTTAATGATTTTGGTATATATGAGGATGCCATTGTTGCAGATAATTCCATATTAAATCATAGTGTATTAACACCGATGTTAAATGTTGGTTTAATAAGTCCAAAAGAAATTATTGATGCTTGTCTACTTTACGCAAAAGAAAACAAGGTGCCAATTAATTCTACCGAGGGTTTTGTTCGTCAAATAATAGGATGGCGAGAATTTATAAGAGGAGTCTATATAACTAGAGGAAGTGAGGAGCGAACCACTAATTTTTGGAAATTTAAAAAGAAAATACCCGCTTCTTTTTATACCGGTACAACCGGTATTCCGCCCATAGATATTACCATTAAAAAGGTATTAGAGACCGGCTATTGTCATCACATAGAACGCTTGATGGTTTTGGGTAATTTTATGCTGTTATGCGAGTTTGACCCAGACGAAGTTTACCGCTGGTTTATGGAACTCTTTATTGACTCATATGATTGGGTGATGGTAACTAATGTATACGGGATGAGTCAATTTGCAGATGGGGGATTGATGGCAAGTAAACCTTATATAAGTGGTAGTAATTATTTAATGAAAATGAGCAATTATAAAAAAGGGGAATGGCAAGCTGTTTGGGATGGTCTGTTTTGGCGCTTTATGAATAGCCATCGCGATTTCTTTTTATCAAATCCACGTTTAGGGATGCTCGTAAGAATGTTTGATAAAATGCCTATTGAAAAACAAGAAAAGCATATCAAAAATGGAGAAGCATATCTAGAAACTTTAATGCATAAACTTTAGCTGTAAAATAAAGAAGTTTATTTCTTGCTTGTTATCCTTAATTTTATTGGTTTATTAAGTAAAAAAATAAAACAAAATACGAACATAAAATTTTTAAATTAAAAATAATACTGATGCTATTTAATACCTCATACACCAATAAAGAATACACGAAAGAGAGTGCCAATATGGTAGGCAAAGCATATACTTATTTTGAAAAAATAAAAATGGGAGGTAATGGCTCTAGCAGGTTAATTATAGAAGAATTAAGCCCTAACCTAGAACCAAAAAATATGCAAAAGACTGCTATTAATTATGCAAATATTGAATTACGTCCTATGGGAATTATTATACATTTTGCAAATAGGTTAGATCGTTATTCGTGGATTATACCTTATTATCGTTTAGTTAGCTATAGCAATCTTGCTTTTAGCATACACTCCAATGGGAATTTTATAAAGTTCAATAAAAACAAGAACTATCGGAACAATAAAAAGTTTATCAATAAAATGATAAATTTAAAAATAAACCAATTAAAGTTAGGGTACTATGATGCTTAATGCATCATAGATTCTTTGTTATTTTTAAACTAGTTGGCGCTGTAGCAGACAGAAAGTAATCGATAAACTCTCCATTGGACCCTACTAAATATTTTTGAAAATTCCATTTTACTTTAGAATCTTTTTTTCCGTTTAGATCCTTGGAAGTAAGCCACTTATATAAAGGGTGTTGTCTACTTCCTTTTACATCAATCTTTTCGGTAAGTAAAAATGTAACACCAAAATTTAAGGTACAAAACTCTTGAATTTGCGAAGCATCTCCCGGCTCTTGCTTCCCAAATTGATTGCAAGGTAAACCTATTACAACGAGTTCTTCTGCATAGTTGTCACTTAAAGTTTGTAACTCTTTATATTGTTTTGTAAACCCGCATTTCGAAGCTACGTTAACAAAGAGTATTTTCTTATTCTTAAAATCTGAAAGTGTAATTGGCAGCCCCTTTATATTATTTATAGCGATGGAATAGATAGATTCCGTTTCTAGTTCTTTAGGAGTTCTTGCTGCTAATTTTGCTTTATTAATAGTTTTCATAATTATGTCTTATGGTAATTAATAACTGTTAATTTCAACTATTTGCCATCAAAAGAGTAGGCATTAGAATCATTTTTAAAATATTTTAAATTATTTAGAAATATAAAACTTTTTTTAGTTGGAATACCTTTGTGATCTCCTACAAATAGTATGTTTTTTGTTTTTTTCTCTTCTTTAAGTAATTGCCTTTAAATTTCTAAAAATAATTTAAACTTTAACACAAAAGTACTAATTTTGTTGGTGTTGATGTGTGCAAAATAAATAAAATTAAAATGAATAAACAAGACCATAAAATACATATCATAGGTGGAGGAATTAGTGGTTTAATAGCTGCAAAAGTATTAGAGGAACATGGTATTTATCCTATTCTTTTAGAAGCTACAGATCGCGTTGGTGGAAGAGTAAAAACAGATATTGTATCCGGCTATCAATTGGATCACGGGTTTCAGGTATTACTGACAGCTTACCCAGCTGCTCAGAAATACCTTGATTTTAAAGCTTTAGAATTACAAAAATTCATACCTGGAGCTGCTATTTTTAAAAATAAAAAGCAAGTAACTATCGGGGATCCTTTAAGAGATTTATCCTTGTTATTACCAACTTTATTTTCTAAAATAGGAACTTTCTCAGATAAAATTAAAATTCTCACCATTTCAATATTTAAAAAAAAGATGAAGAATATTTATTTCGCCTTAGGGGTAGCGTTATTTTTAGGCGCATGTGCTGATTCAGTATCAAAGGAAGACGTTCAATCTGTGGCTCAAGAAGAAGAAAAGAGACCCAACATATTATTGCTTGTTGGGGATGATATTGCATTTGGTGATTTAGGTGCATACGGTTCTGAAATTCCAACACCCAATATGGATCGTCTGGCCAATGCGGGAGTTCGCTTCTCAAATTTTCACGCATCTCCGGTGTGTAGTGTGACCCGTTCTATGTTAATGACGGGGTGTAACAATATAGAGGTGGGATTAGGTGCGTTTGATTATTCTTTCTATCCTCCTTCAAAAGGGGTGCAAGGGTACCAGGGATATTTAACGAAAGACGCGGTAGCTATTTCTGAATTAATGAGTGATGCGGGTTACGAAGTATATAAGTCCGGGAAGTGGCATTTAGGAGGAGAAGCTCTTGGTGGTCATCCACCTTTGGACTGGGGATTTACCAAAGAGTTTGGTATCCTTTCTGGAGGGTCAAATCACTGGAATGATTTAGCCATGACGCCAGATTTTAGTGATCCAAAC
>CAJXVL010000024.1 GCA_913061205.1 uncultured Flavobacteriaceae bacterium
GAGGAGACCAAGGCGCTTGATTTAAATTGATGTACCAATCTGTCATAGGACCATTTTCCATTAGCCAACTCCCAATTGCTAAAGCCCCGAAATTTATTGCTAAAAAAATAAAGATGAGTTTATATAATTTCATTTTTAATTATTAAATTAATGTAATATTTGCAAAAATGCTTAGCTTTTATTCTTACAAATTTACAAGAAATTATTTTATATGCTTTGTTATTTTACTGCTTAAAGGTTTGGTAATCGAATAATAATAATCAATATATTCACCATTAGTTCCTACTAAATACTTTTGAAAATTCCACTTTACAGTGGTATTCGTTTTACCATTTTTAGACTCATCAGTTAGCCACTGATATAAAGGATGTTGGTTTTCTCCTTTAACATCTATTTTTTCAGTCATCACAAACGAAACACCATAATTTGCTTGACAAAAACTTTCTATTTCTTGAGAAGTTCCAGGTTCTTGTCCTCCAAACTGGTTACAAGGAACGCCAACAATAATTAGTTTTTCATTATAAGTTTCGTAAAGTTTTTGCAAATCTTCGTACTGTCCTGTAAAACCGCATTGTGAAGCTACATTGACAAATAAAATATATTTATCTTTAAAAGTAGATAAATCCAGTGGGTCTCCATTAAGTTCATTTATTTGAATGTCATAAATAGATGCTAAGGGAGTTGTTTGAGATACAGATTTATTGAAAAAAGAGAGCATAATGGATAGTATTAATAATCGTTTCATTATTTATTTTTACAATTTGGGCGATATACTAAAGTATTAATTATTAATATAATTTTGTAATTCAGTAATTTTTTGTGGAGTATTAAATACACCTCCATAATAGGAAGTTACGGTTGCAGAAGATTCGTCCTTAATACCACGTGAAGATACACATAAATGTTTGGCATCGATTATAACCGCAACGTCTTTGGTTCCTAAAACTTCGATTAATTCACTTGCTATTTGATTGGTTAAACGTTCCTGAACTTGTGGCCGTTTTGCATAATACTGTACTATTCTGTTAAGTTTTGATAAGCCAATTACTTTCCCTGAAGAAACATAAGCTAAATGAGCTCTTCCCATAATAGGAACAAAATGATGTTCACAATTAGAATAGAATGTGATATTCTTCTCAACCAACATTTGATTGTATTGATATTTATTATCAAAAAGTGCAACTTTTGGTTTGTTTTTAGGATTTAAACCACTAAATATTTCATCGATATACATTTTTGCAACTCTTTGTGGAGTTCCTTTTAAAGAGTCATCATTAAGATCAAGTCCCATAATGTCCATAATTTCTTGAAAATGAAAAGCTATCTTTTTTTTCTTTTCTTCATCCGTAATAGAAAAAGCATTTTCTTTCATAGGTGTTTCAAGACCCGTGTATAGATGATCGTCTCCGATGTCTTGAATAGTAAAATCATTTAATTTATGACCGTTGGTGTTTTGGTGATCCAATATTTTTGTTTTCATGTTTTGAGTTTATTGGTATGATTTGAAATTATTTATTTTAACATCTTTGGCTTTTAAATCGAACATCAAATTAAACAATCCAAAAAAGGTTCTGTTTATATAGATAAAATGCTTAGAACCCCTATTTCCATTCATTTTACGAAGTTCTGAATCTTTACTGAATTTCTCACCTAATGTTGCGATTTTTTCAAAAAATATAGGGTCTGAAAAATCAAATATATCTGAATGAAAAGGTTGTGTAAATAAACTCAACATTTCATGAAATAATTTTGTGAAAAAACTAATTTCTTCAGGAGAATCTTCTTTACGAAGAATTTCAAGTTCATACATTTTTTCTTTAAATATAGTCTTGTTATTGATACTTTCTTTATTGGCTAATTCGAAATATGGGATATAAAAATCTTCTGGAACTTCTTTCATACAACCAAAATCTATGGCAATTAAAGTTCCTTTTTTTGAAATTAAAAAATTTCCTGGATGAGGATCCGCATGCACCTTTCTAAGATGGTGTATTTGATACATATAGAAATCCCAGAGTGCTTGCCCTAATTTATTAGATAGTTCTTGGTCTTTGTTGTATGCCGTAAATTCCGAAAGATGTTCACCTTCCATCCAATCCATCGTGATGATGCGTTCGGAAGAAAGTTCTTCGTAGTATTTTGGAAATTCTAAATTTTTGATGTGCTTACAAGCCGCTACAACGAATTTACTTTGCTCAACTTCTAAAATATAATTGGTCTCTTCAATTAATTTATCTTCTATTTCTTGGAAGTATTTATCTGAATCTTTGCCTTTTAAATTAAACATTTTGACCGCTATTGGTTTTACCAATGATAAGTCAGAAGATATACTTTCAGCAACTCCTGGATACTGTATTTTTACAGCAAGTTGAATGCCATTTTTTTGAGCTTTGTGAACTTGACCAATGCTCGCGGCATTTACTGAAGTTGAATTAAAAACATCAAATATTTCATTTGGATTTTTTCCAAAATATTTTTTAAATGATTTTATAACCAATGGAGGTGAAAGAGGAGGAACAGAAAATTGTGACAATGAAAATTTTTCAACATAAGCTTGTGGTAAAATACTCTTATCCATACTTAACATTTGTGCGACTTTTAATGCACTTCCTTTTAAGTTTTTAAGGCCATCATAGATATCATCTGCATTATTTTGATTAAGACGTACTTTGGCATCCATCTCAGAAGTTATTATTTTATCTCCATAGTATTTTAAATAATTCACTCCGACTTTTGCTCCAGTTTGAAACAATTTGGAAGCTCTTTGAATTTTTGATGTAGGTATTTTATCTATTGTTTTCATTAATTATTAAATGTTTTGTCCTTGTATAAAAATTTACCAAGATCTATAATGCTTTTTATTGGTTTAGTATTTAAAATATCGAAGCTGGTGTTTACAGATTTTTCAATAAAAACGTCCGTTTTTTCAAAGGATGGTGAGGTATCTTTTAACCAATACTTCATGGTTAATGATAATTGTAACCATGCAGTTTCTTTTAGAGTAGTATTCTGAATTTTATCTAAGGTTTCTTGTTTTATTTCAAGAAGTGGAATATTTAAACTTTCTATGTATTTTGTAAAACTATGTTTTAATGCTTTTAACGACTTTGATTTTGTAAGATTGTTTTTATTGTCATCAAGTGCATGAACAACATAACTTCTATTGGCAGTTAATAATTCAAAAAAGGAGTAATAGAAACTTAATAGTTGATTTCTTGATTCATAAGATTTATAATCATCACTTTTTTCTAGCAGTGTTATTGTATTATCAAAAAATGTTTTAAAAATAGTTTGCTTTAAAGCATCAAAATTTCCAAAATATTTGTAAAATATTTCTTCTTGAAAATTATATTTTTTCGCAAAAATATAAACAGATTTTGGTGCAGCGTCATGTTCTAATGTATATTCCATGTAATATGAAATAAGATCTGTACTGGTACTATTTTTCTTTTTTGCCATTATCATATATTTTAGAATGTAAAAATACAGAATGTTTAACATAAAATAACATAAGTTAAACAAATATTAACATTATAAAGTGATATATAAATTAAATATCACTAAATGAGTAAGTTAAGTATGTTTTAAATTAAAAAAATACCATAAAAAAAATAGAATTTACACTATTTATCATTTTGGACTTAGTTTATGTTGTTTTAGCATTTTGGAATTGCTATTAAATATAAATATTGTGATGCTATTTGTTAATTATCTCAAACCATTAATATCATATTTTGATATAAAGTTCCAAATCAGCTCCGCTGTATTTTGACCTTGATAAGTATTGCTAAACCAAACATGATTTCCTTCAATATACTTATAATGCTCAACAGCACTACCGTTATCTCCTTGGCCATATTGGTAGTGTTCAATTGCTATTTCTCCACTATTATCAATACTTATTGTAGGATTTGAAATCGTATTATTAAAATCAATCCAGTAGTCCAATACAGATTGTACTGAATTGTAATCATTATTACCGTTATATGGGATGACACTATCAGCGGTTCCATGAAGGAGAATTACTGGTATTGGATGATTTGTAGGCCCAGTGCAATCTAACATTGCTCCAGAAATTATTGCAACCGAAGCAATCAAATCACTTTTATAATTAGCAAGTCCATATGCCATCATACCACCATTGGAGTATCCAGCAGCATAAATTCTTTCTAAATTGATGTTATACTGAGCAGCTATTTCATTTATCATAGCTTCAACAAATCCAAAATCATCAGCATCACTTTTATTGTCTTCTCCTGTTGGGCAGGAATTCCAATGTGAAGAACCATCTAAACAACTTCCTTGTGGATAGACCAATATAAAAATTTCAGATTCCGCCAATGCACGCAAGTCTGCATAGTTCATATAGTCACTTGCCTTACCTCCAAAACCGTGAAAATTAAAAACTAAAGGAACCGGAGACGAACCATCATATGAGTCTGGTACATATGATATATATTCTCTTATTTCGTTATCGTGAGTTAATGTTTGTGTATTAGAATCCTGTTCACAAGAGTCATTAAATTCATTTTTGTTGTCATCACTATTACAAGAAACGACTATGATTGTTAATACTAGAAAGATTAATTTCTTCATTTTTTGATTAGTTTAAATTTATCTGAAAACGTTTGTTTCATATTATTATTATAATTCTTGTGAGTTTTATAATTTATATCTTAAATATTTTATTTTTTATAAGTTAATAAATGAATAACTTTTCTCTATAAAAATTCAGCATTATAATTTGCGAAAGTAGTATTTTTGGTTCTAGAAAATAAAAAATAATAATATGCCAGATACAATAGAAAGAATTAAATGTTTGATAATAGGTTCAGGACCCGCAGGATATACAGCTGCGATATATGCAGCTCGAGCAGATTTGCATCCTGTTATGTATACTGGAATGCAGCCAGGAGGGCAGTTAACAACGACCACCGAAGTTGATAATTTTCCAGGATATCCAGATGGAACCGATGGTAATGCGATGATGATGGATTTACAAAATCAAGCCGAACGTTTCGGAACTCAAGTACGTTTTGGAATGGTTACTGCTATTGAATTAAGTAAAGATTTAGGAGGGATTCATAAAGTGACTGTTGATGATAAAACCGAACTAGAAGCTGATACTATTATCATCTCTACGGGTGCATCAGCTAAGTATTTAGGAATAGAAAGTGAACAACGATTAATAGGTGGAGGAGTTTCGGCTTGTGCTACTTGTGACGGTTTCTTTTACAAAGGGCAAGATGTCGTCGTGGTAGGGGCAGGAGATACTGCTGCCGAAGAAGCTACTTATTTATCGAATATATGTAAGAAAGTTACTTTATTAGTTCGTAAGGATTACATGCGAGCTTCTAAAGCAATGCAAAAGCGAGTTGATAAAACAGAAAATATAACGGTAATGTATCATACCGAAATTGATGAGGTATTAGGAGAAAGTGTGGTGGAAGGCGTTCGAGTAATAAATAACCAAACTAAAGAAACAGAAGTAATCGATGTTACGGGTGTTTTTATAGCCATTGGTCATACTCCAAATACCAACTTATTTAATGGAATATTAGATATGGATGATATAGGTTACTTAATTACGGAAGGAAAAACTACTAAGACTAATTTACCAGGAGTATTTGCTTGCGGTGATGTGCAAGATAAAGAGTACCGTCAAGCAGTTACTGCAGCCGGAACGGGTTGTATGGCAGCCTTAGATTCTGAACGTTACTTAGGAGCTTTGTTATAATAATAATAATTTTATAAAATTTAAAAAAGACTATTCAATTATTTGAATGGTCTTTTTTATATCTCTAGGGATGTGAATTCAAATTTACTTCCATTAAACAAGCCTTTATCACTTAACTTTAGGGATGGAATAACCAACAATGCCATAAATGAAAGAGTCATATAAGGTGCTTTTAAAGTACTGCCCATTTCTTTGGCCATCTGATCTAATAAAGCATACTCTTTTCCAATAGTTTTTCCATTTTGATCACTCATAATACCAGCTATTGGGAGTGGTAATACTTTTTTTTCTGAATTGCTTAGGGCACAAATTCCACCTTTGGTTTCAATCAATAAATTAACGGCGTTACAAATAGCTTGATCTGTGGATCCAATAGCAATAACATTATGCGAATCGTGACCTACTGATGAAGCGATTGCTCCTTCTTTCAATCCGAAATTTTTAATAAATGCGATAGCAGGTTTTTCATTTTTATAACGGTTTACAACCGCCATTTTTAAAACATCTGTACGGATATTAGAAACTAAATTTCCATTTTCAATCAAACTATTTTCAATAAGTTCATTAGTTACTAATTCTCCTTCCAAAGCTTCAATCACACGGATTTGTTTAGCATTGGATTCAACCCTAAAATCGGAAATAGATTTTTTATTAGTATTGAAATTATTCAAAATTTTAAATGGAACAGACTCAATTTTTGAAATACCTTTTGAAAAAACTAATTCTCCATCGATATAAGTTTGTAATGTTTTAAAGTTTACTAAATCTTCAACAATAATAAAATCAGCTGGATCTCCAACTTTTAATGTCCCTACATCTAAATTATAGTGATTTATAGGATTGATACAAGCGGCTTGTAGTACCTTATATAAATCAATTTTCTTTTTTATAGATCTAGCGCAGAGCTTATTAATGTGATTGATTAATAAATCATCAGGATGTTTATCATCACTACAAAACATCATGTTTTCAAAATGTTCAGGAAGCAAATCGATTAAGGCCTCAAAATTTTTAGCAGCAGATCCTTCTCGTATAATTACTTTCATTCCTTTTTGAAGTTTTTCCAATCCTTCTTCATGAGTAAAACATTCATGATCGGTACTGATACCTGCAGAAATATATTTGCTTATATCGTCACCTCTTAGTCCTGGAGCATGACCATCAACAGGTTTGTTATAATGTTTTGCCCAAGCAATTTTCTTACTGATTTCATCATCATCATATAAAACGCCAGGATAATTCATCATTTCAGCTAGGTACTTAATTTCTTTTTTTTGAAGTAATTTTTTAATTCCTTCTGAATCAATCACAGCTCCTGCAGATTCAAAAGCTGTTGCTGGAACACAAGATGGTGCGCCAAAATTGAATTTAAATGGGACTTTATTCCCATTTTCAATCATAAATTCAATACCTTCAATTCCAAGTACATTGGCAATTTCATGGGGGTCTGATACCGTAGCTACGGTTCCGTGAGTAACAGCAATCTTTGCAAATTCTGAAGGTACGAGCATAGAACTTTCTATATGTATATGAGCATCAATAAAACCTGGCATTATAAAATCAGTAACTTGATGATCTTTTTTAATTATCGCTTTTATTTTCCCTCCTTCTACAACTAGTTCTCCTTTGTAAATTGTTTTATTATAAATATCTACTATTCGTCCTTTAATTTTCATAGAATTAATTATTGTATCTCTAAAATTTTAGTTTTTAATGAAACTATAAAATCAATATGGTAATTCTTATTTTTTTTGAGTTTTCATTTTTTAGATGCTAATGTTGTACCCAGTTTTTTAAGATTTGAAAACCTAAAGGCGTTAAAATACTTTCTGGATGAAACTGTAAACCTCTTGTGTCATATATTTTATGTTTAAGTGCCATATTTATTTGAAAATTATCAGTGGCAATTGATTCCAATTCATCGGGAAGATTTTCAGCAACTGACCAACTATGATACCTTCCTACTTGGAATGTTTTAGGACAATCTTTAAAAAGATAGTCTTCTTTTATTGAAATATCAGTACTAACCCCATGATAAACCTCCGTTAAATTATTAAGTTCTCCACCAAAACATTCAGCGATGGCTTGATGTCCTAAACAAATACCAAGAATAGGTTTTTTTGCAGCATAGGTTTTTATGACTTTTTTTGTAAGCCCAGCTTCTGAAGGAACTCCAGGTCCAGGTGAGATCAGTATTTTGTCATACGCTTCCAAATCATCTATATGAAATTGATTATTTCTAATGATAGTCACTTCTACCTCTAACTCATCTAAAATATGAACTAAATTGTAGGTAAATGAATCGTAATTATCAATGACTACTACTTTTAACTTTTTCACTGTATAGACTATTTTTTTAGGTTGCAGAAGATAAGATATTATCTGCTGCAACTTACTTACATTTTTCTGATATTTCCTTCTATATTTTTTTTAATGACATCTATGGTAATTCATTCATAGGATTTATTTAATCTATTTTCCCAGGTTTCGTCTTCTGGATTTTCTTTTCCTAATAATTGTTTTGGACAATCCAAACAAATAGTTTTAGATTTTTGAATTAGCAAATATTTTTCTTCATCTCCATTATTTAAAATATCATTATATCTCGAACTGTTTGAATGATAACTGTAAGTATTATTGTCTGCAAATAATACGGTTCCTAAAGGTAAATACAATACCACTTCAACTTCTTGTCCTCTATACTTATTAGCGATGTCAGTGGTGAAATAACTATTTAAAGTTAGTGTATTATTCTTAAAAGTATACTGATAATCAATAGCTTCTGCTCTTTCTTTTGCATTGTCAAAAGAGCTGCCTTCTGCTTTGTGTTCTAGGAATACTTTTGCAACAGAATCATTTGTTGAACGAACAATTAGTCTAATATTGCTTGAATAAATAATTTTGTTACCATATTCATCAGATTTTAAATAAAAACTACCGCTTCTAGATGCATCATATTCATACCGATTATTGCTAAGCATCTCTATTTTTAATGTATCAGTAGTTTTAATTGAGATGCTATTTTCAGTTATATAATCACCGTCATATGCTTGCTCGGTTGCTTGTTTTACTCCTAAGATACTCAAACCAATGATTGAAAATATCCAAAGAACGAATAGAATGATTTTTGCTGTCATACCAATTGACTTTAAATTAGTTATTATTAATTTTAAGCCTAAAATAAAAAGTGCAAAAGCTGGAATTCCAACAATTAAAAACACCAATAATACTATTAACCAAAAAGGAAAGCTAGCTACTAAAACTATAGATGCATAATCAAAAACTTCATTATCGCCCAATACAAATCCAAAAGTCCCCGTTGTAAATAAACCAACTATTAGTCCAATAATTGTTGAAAGTGATAGGATGATTAATAATATCCCAAAGAATTTACAAAACACACTAAATATACCTGCGAATATCTTACCGATGGTACTAAAAAAAGTGTTTACCCCTTTTTGTGCATTGTCTTTATACTTGTCATAATCGACCTCTTTTATTTTATCGGAAGCATTTTTAAGTTCTTCTTTAATTTTTTTTTCGATGTTCGAAATATTTACAGGCTCTCTATTCATTTTTAATTTTTCTGAAGTTGTAAGAGCTTCAGGAATTAAAACCCATAAAACGATGTAAACTAATATAGGAGCTCCAAAACCTAATAATACCATAGCGATCCAAGCCAAGCGAATCCAAATTGCATCGACACTAAAATAATGTCCTAAACCAGAGGAAACCCCTGCTATAAATTTATTATCTGTATCTCTAAATAGTTGTTTATAAAAAGATTGATTTCTTGTTTGATTTTTTTGATCTGATGAAGCATCATCAAAAATTTCTTCATCTACCATATAATCTTCTGGTTGTCCCATTACTGCAATTACTTCATCTAATTCCTTTATAGTAATTACTTGGGATGTATTGTTTATTTTTTCAGAGAAGAGTTCAGAAATTCGCGCCTCAATATCTTTTATTATTTCCTCTTGTCCATTTAGATCTGAAAAAGAACGACGTATAGCGTCAAGATATCTGGTAAGTTTTGCAAAAGCATCTTCATCTATATGAAAAAATGTACCTGCTAAATTTATGTTTACTGTCTTGTTCATTTCTTTGTTTTTTCTCGTGTTACTTTTTTTACTGCCTGTTGCAATTCACTCCAGGTAGTATTTAATTCGGTTAAAAATAATTTTCCAGTTTCGGTAAGTGCATAATACTTTCGTGGTGGTCCGCTGGTAGATTCTTCCCAGCGATAAGATAGTAAACCTGCGTTTTTAAGGCGTGTTAGTAAAGGGTAAATAGTTCCTTCTACCACTAGCATTTTTGCATCTTTCAAAGTTTCTAGTATATCTGAGGTATAAGCTTCCCCATCTCTTAATATGGATAAAATACAATACTCCAAGACACCTTTTCGCATTTGTGCTTTTGTATTTTCAATTTTCATGTGTCTTTATATATTATTTTTTAATGATCATATTTCGACAAACTCAAAATAGGCATGCTATCCACAATTAGTAATCTTCTTGAATGTAAAAAATTTTAACATACTCGTTTATGTGTTTCTTTTTAATTGATAATTACTAAATTTATTCACTTCTTCTTTAGTGATTAAATAATGTGGTTTAAGGTCTTTTAGTTGATAAGTTTGGTTTTTATTTTCTTTTATACCATGATTAAATTTATGTTGAGTTAAGTATGGATCATTAGTTCCATTTGAAAGAAATTTTAAAACGATTACTAAAACTAAATGTATTAAGGCGTTCATTTTTTAGTTAATTTTTTTGGTACATTAGTTTTATTGGCTATTAATGTATTTTACAAATATATATCTTTAATATAGTACTTTGTTTAGCATAGTACTATAATTAACATAAAGTTAACATAATTAGAAGTTTAAGTATTTGATAATAAGTTTATTGAAATTTTAATAAAAACGTGTAATCAATATTTTTTATATTTATAAAATAAAAAATATAAGATTAGGAGTCTTTTGTTTTTTAATATATTCGCTTTAAATTATATAGATGCCAATAACACCAAAAAAAATTACTCTTTTCACTTTTTTTAAATTGCCTTCTGTTTATTGGTTAGGAATTCGTGTAAAATCAATTAGTGAAACTATTTGTACTGTAAGAGTTAAGCATCGATGGATCAATCAAAATCCATTTAAATCTTTATTTTGGGCTGTGCAAGGTATGGCTGCAGAGTTAAGTACTGGTGCCATGGTTATGAGTTGTATTGAAGATTCCAACCAAAATATTTCTATGTTAGTTGTTAATAATAAGGCTACTTTTTTAAAGAAAGCAACAGGTAGTATCACGTTTACTTGTAATGATGGTGAATTGATAAAACAAACAATCAATGATGCGATAGCAAGTGGTATCGGAAAAACCTGTTGGATGAAATCAGAAGGAGTAAATGAAAATGGAACCTTAGTTTCCATTTTTGAATTTGAATGGACTGTGAAAGTGAAGTCATAGATCACATAAATACTCAGTTTTAACTTTTTTTTAAATCAATAAATGTTAGGTTTAATAAAAACTAAAGTTATTAACATATATACTTATAACACATTTTTTAGTTATCTTTAAACTGAAATTAACAAAAATCTGCCTATAGTTTAATATTACTTAACCCAATACCCTAACAATGTCTAGAGCAATGTATGATTATACAAAGGCTGTACTTCATAAAGTAAGTTTTGATGTTAGTCTTTTCTGTATCGAGTTAAAAAAAGCATTAACCCGCTTACTTCCTCATGAAATAGAGGAGTTAAAAATTTGGGTTCATGGTTTACTAGAACAGAAACCTCAATTAAATAAATGTTTAATTTATTTAAATGCTTAAAAAATAGCTCAAGCGAAGTGTTATTTTTTTTATTTGAGAGGACTGATTATTTTAAGATCTTGAAAAGTAATTGCACCCCTTATAATACCTGCGATAATATCATAAAGAGAATCAATAATTTGCATTTTCAACTCACTCTTTCTATATAGCAAACTTACTTCTCTGGCTGGTGATGGTTTATTAAAATAACGTAAATATTTTTTTTGTTCTTCTTTTGGAATGTCTAAGGTATTTAAATAGGGGAGAAGTGTCATACCGAAGCCTTCATTAGATAATTTAATTAAAGTTTCAAAACTTCCACTTTCTACCTGAAACGAATCTATTGCTGCATTGTGTTTTAAAGATTTACATATATTAATAACCCCATCTCTAAAACAATGTCCGTCCTCTAATAGGAGAATATCATTGATATCTAAATCGGAACGATCTAAATATTTTTTAGAGTTAAGACGATGATTTAATGGAACGTAACCTACAAAAGGTTCAAAATAAAGCACCCGTTCTTTTATTTTTTCTTGGACTAGAGGAGTTGCTGCTATTGCAGCATCCAAATGACCGTCATTTAATTTTATAATGATCTCAGCTGTTGTTAGTTCTTCTATCTTTAAATGAACTTTAGGATATTTTTTTATAAAACTTTTCAAAAACATAGGCAATAGCGTAGGCATAACGGTAGGAATAATTCCCAATCTAAAATCCCCTCCAATAAATCCTTTTTCTTGATCTACTACATCTTGCATTCGCTCGGATTCATTAACTATATTTCTGGCTTGATTCACAATTTTTTCACCAACTTCTGTTAATTCAATTGGCTTTTTACTTCTATCGAAAATTAAAATACTTAACTCTTCTTCTAATTTTTGAATTTGCATACTTAGCGTAGGTTGTGTAACAAAGACGTGCGCAGCTGCTTTTGTGAAGTTTTGATGTTCTGCTACCGCTAAAACATATTTTAATTGTGTAATAGTCATTATAAATTATTTGTATCAAATATAAGAGTATTATCAATAAATCTTATATGAAAATCTGTAATATATACTAGTAAAAATCTAATTTATTATTTCTGCCTTAATATAAATATTGTTCAATGGCCAATCTTCATCATCTGAGGGTAATTCCGATAGCCTTTCTACTACATCCATACCTTTTATAACTTTACCATAAATAGTGTAATTTCCATTGAGATGTGTATTGCTTGTTTTAGGGCCTAAATAGATGAAGAATTCAAAAGGAGATGTTTTTTTATCAGGGTTTTCTCGATATTCTTTTGCACCAGAAACTGTTCCATAACTATGAGTTCTTCCATTGCCTTTTTCATAGGGTATCCTATAGTTATTTCCTATAATTGCTCTTTTTTTAAACGTAGATTTTAAATCACTACTTCCTGCTTGTATAATAAAATTAGGAACGACTCGATGTAAAAAGGTATTATCAAAATACTTTTGTTTTACCAAATAAATAAAATTTGCTCTATGTAAGGGAGTGTCCTTAAATAATTCAATATCAATAATTCCATAAGGACTGGTAACTCTTACTTTATTTTCAAGGTTTTCTTTTCCGTAAGCTGTTAAAAAAGAAACTGCGTTTGCTTCGGTTAGTTTAATTTTTGATTTTATAGGTTTTGATGCTACTAATTTAGATAATTCAATTGCATCTATTTGTTTTTCAAAACTATTTTCAAGAGTGTTAGTTTTGCTATTTTTAGTATCTTCACAACTAATAAGTAGGGCAAGTAATAAAGTAATTAGCAATAGTTTTTTCATAAATGAAATTTCAAGAATTCGAAAATAAGATTGTAAAAATAACAAAATTGAAACTACCAGGAGAAGTAGCTCAGTTTAAAATGGCTCCAATGGAACGTTTGGTGGCACTGAAAAAAATTGCTATTGAAAAAGAAACAGTTCGTAAAGCTGGTGTTTTGGTATTGTTTTACCCATCCGAAGCCAAGCAAACAATGTTGGCCTTGATACTTAGAAAGACTTATAAAGGAGTTCATTCTGCTCAAATAGGATTTCCTGGCGGTAAATACGAAAATGAAGATACCTCACTTAAAGAAACAGCATTGCGAGAAACGGAAGAAGAAATTGGAGTATTAAGAAACACAGTCTCTGTATTAAAAAAACTTACTGAAGTTTATATTCCGCCTAGTAATTTTTTTGTTCAGCCTTATTTAGGGATTACTAAAAATACTCCTAACTTTATTTTGCAAGAAGAAGAAGTGGAAACTCTTATTGAAGTTCCTTTGATTCATTTTATGGATGATACCATTAAAATACATCAAAATTTAACAACTTCTTATGCGAAAAATATTATAGTGCCAGCTTTCCTTTTAAATAATTATTTAGTTTGGGGTGCCACAGCTATGATGCTCAA
The DNA here is from genome assembly GCA_913061205.1 of uncultured Flavobacteriaceae bacterium. Lineage (GTDB taxonomy): Bacteria > Bacteroidota > Bacteroidia > Flavobacteriales > Flavobacteriaceae > Marifrigoribacter. Next base: position 13,952 of record CAJXVL010000024.1, read on the forward strand.
TGAAGTAAGAGAAATGCTAAAAGAACTTCTCTAAGAGCGGTAATTTTGTATATTCGCATCCTATCATTACTCATTTTATAAACTTTATAAGCGAGTTATATCAAAGAAATAATATCAGATATGGGGCTATTTAAAAAAAATCCTTTCGGACATTTATTATTCATTAAACTTTGGATTATTAGAGTTTTAGGAGCCCTATCTCATAGCCGTTTTAAAGGTTTTAATGAATTAAAAATCGAAGGAAGTGAAGTCATAAAAAACTTACCGGAAACCAATGTTCTTTTTGTTTCCAATCACCAAACCTATTTTGCAGATGTAGTTGCTATGTTCCACGTTTTTAACGCAAGCTTAAGTGGTAGGACTGATAGTATAAAGAATGTAGGATATTTGTGGAGACCTAAATTAAATATTTATTTTGTTGCTGCAAAAGAAACTATGAAATCTGGTTTGTTGCCAAAAATAATGGCTTATGCTGGATCGGTTAGTATTGAAAGGACATGGAGAGCAGAAGGAAAAGAAGTGAATAGGCAAGTTAAAATGAGTGATGTTAGTAGTATATCTAAGGCATTAGATGATGGATGGTTAATTACTTTTCCCCAAGGTACAACAAAGCCTTGGAAGCCTATAAGAAGGGGGACTGCCCATATAATTAAAAAAGATAAGCCAATTGTAGTCCCTATAGTGATTGATGGGTTTAGAAGATCATTTGATAAAAAAGGACTTCGAATAAAAAAGAGAGGAATTCTGCAATCTTTTATTATTAAAGAGCCTTTAGTAATTGATTATGAAAACGATACGATAGATGCAATTGTTGAAAAGCTTCAATTTGCTATTGAACAACATCCTTCCTTACTAAATGTAATACCAGAAAAAGAGCTTAAAAAAGAGGAAGAATTAAATGACAAAAGAAAATGGGAATATTAATATAATTATTAATCATCCATTTTTTTTAACTCGTTATAATTATTATTTAATCTTTTAAGTAAAATTCCATAGATCAACCAATAGAATGCAATAAGCAATCCTACTACTAATATTCCTATTATAATTTGTGAAATTATAAAAGCAGTTGCAAATCCTTTTTCTGGAATCCCTTTACTTGCAAAATCCATTATTTCATATAGTTTTTGACTTTTAGAATAAAAATAAATATCAGTTATAATAAGTCCTGAAGCTAACATCCCTACGTTATAATATACAAAATACCGAACTGTTTTTCTAGTTTTTAAAATGTTTTGCATTAACATTTTGGTACTATCGGTAACTTGAATGGATTGGTAATTTTTATAAAATAAAAAAATAAAAACCCCAAAAATGATAAAATGAACAATATTGCTATAGCGCATAATATCACCAATACCCATTTCATTTATCAGTTTCAAATTATCTTCCGGAGTAACAAGATTTAAACCAATCCAAAACAATAATTCTATAATACTAATAATAAAAATCCACTTCACAATGGAAGATGATTTTTTCAATAACATCTTGTAAATAGAATTATAGCTTAACTTGGGAAGTTCTTGCTCTCTATTTTGCCATTCTTTTTTTAATTTATCTAACTGATCCATGGTTCTTACGGATTTAATATTTTACGTAATTTTTCTTTAGCTCTATTCATTTTTACTCTAGCATTAACTTCTGTAATACCTAATGTTTCTGATATTTCCCGATACGATTTGTCTTCTAGATATAAAAAAACTAGGGCTTTATCAATATCATTTAATTTTTTAATAGCGCTATACATTAGCTTTAGCTGCTGTTCAATGATGTCGTCATAATCTTCAGTTTTAATTTTAAAACTGATTGATTCAAAATCTTGCGTGTTAATTTGTCTTTTAGACTTTCTGTAAAGTGTAATTGCTGTATTTAAGGCAACACGATACATCCAAGTGCTAAATTTTGATTCTCCCCTAAATTTTGGAAAAGCACGCCATAATTGTATGGTGATTTCTTGAAACAAATCATTATGCGAATCTTGATCATTGGTATATAAGCGACATATTTTATGCACGATATTTTGATTCTCTTCAAGTTGTTTTACAAAACTATGTTCGAGTTCTTTATTCAATGATAGAAAGTTAATTAAGAGATTAGTAGTAGTAGCTTCAATTTTGTTACAAAGAAAATAAATAAAGTTCTAAATGACTAAACGATATCAAGATGTTCAAAAGAATTGTTTAATATTAAAAATATAACAAATATTACAATTGGTTAATTATCATTTTTTAGATAGCTTTATATAACCGATATTTGTAACTTAAATTGATATATTATGAAAACAATCCTAAGTTATTTCACTCTTTTTTTAACAGGAGTTTTATTACAAGCTCAAAACACTATTAATGTTGAAATGTCTGGATTTGAATCCAATAAAGGAAAAGCTAATATAGGATTGTTTAATGAAGAAGAAACTTTTTTAAGAGAAGCTAATTGGAAACGATTTTCAGAAATAAATAATTATAAAGCAACAGCAACATTTACAGATATTCCAGATGGTATTTATGCAGTATCAGTATATCATGATGAAAATGATAATGAAAAATTAGACTTAATTATGGGTATGATTCCTAAAGAAGATACAGGAACTTCCAACAATCCTAAAGTAAAAATGGGACCTCCTAAATGGGAAGAATCAATTTTTGAAGCAAAAGGAGGTCAAGTAGTTAATTTAAAAATTATCATTAATTAATCTTTTGATTTTTATTTTCTAAAAGAGATAAACAAAAAACATTCTTAATACTAGTCGATAAACGGATCTGAAAATTTCTCATCACTAATCAAATCATAATCAGTTAGTGTTTTTAAAAACGCTACTAGCCCTGCAGATTCTTCAGGACTTAAATTGAGATGTCTAGGTTCACCAGCTCCATTTTTCATATGTGCAGAAAGATAAGGATGGTCTAAAACTTTAGTGCTATAATGTTCTACAACTTCTTCTAATGTTGATAACCTTCCATCATGCATATAAGGAGCAGTTAGTGCTATGTTTCTTAGTGAAGGTGTTTTGAAATGACCATAAAGCGATGTAATACCTACTAATTCACCAACTCCATTATCTTCCACATTTAAATCGATATCTAAACCAATATTATCGGGTTCTGCGCCACTAAATATTACCTGATTTGCATTATCTGGTATAGGTTGATTAAAATGTAAGGGTACATTATTTGGTAAGTGACAGGTGATACAAGTACCAATTGCATTAGGAGTTAGTTTACCATTGAAAATATCTTTACCTAAATTTTCTTCAGCAGTAAAATTTGGAAAATATACAAATATATCATTCGTGATTTCAATCCCTTCATCGTATTTGGAGTTATAGGAATAAATAGACCTTATAAATTGTGATAATGCTTTTGAAATTCTATCGTTAGTTACTTGTATGTTTCCAAAGGCATTTTCAAATAATGGATTGTAATACGCTAAAGTTCCAATTTTTTCAACCAATTCATTTAAGTTCATTCCCATCTCAACTTCATCTTGAATAGGAATTAGAACCTGATCTTCTAAATTAGCTGCCCTATGATCCCAAAAGAAGTTTTCCGCTCCATAAAAACCAACATTTGCAAATCCCATAGTATTTCTGAAAGTTTGGACCCCATCAAAACCTATACTTTTTGACGCATCATCTGAAAAACCAAATTCTTGTTTATGGCAGCTAGCACAAGATGTGGTATTATTACTTGACATATTTTTATCATAAAACAATACCCTTCCAAGGGTAACAATATCGTCAGTTATTGTATTGTTTGAAGGAGTGTTATCAAAACTAAATACATAAGGTGTGAACGTATTAGGGAAATTAGGATTGCTGTAATTATATGGGATTAGAGGTAAATTATAGCTGTCTCTTATACACATCTGACGCTGCCGACGACTCCTTACGTGTAG
>CAJXVL010000025.1 GCA_913061205.1 uncultured Flavobacteriaceae bacterium
CTTTTCTTAAATCATTTGCCATTGCTTCTTCAAAAGCAATTCTAGCCATTTTATTGTCTGTTCTTGCGACAACTAAAATATTTTTTTCTTCTACACTAGAAAGGTTATCCCCTTGCCAGGAGTCTAAAACTTTAACACTAGAGCAGCTAGTAATTAATAATACAAATCCAAATAGAATAAATGAATACAATGTTTTTTTCATAATAATTTTTTTTAAATATACGTAATTGAATACTATTAATTTATCTTGAAATTTATTCACCTAATCTAACTATTAATCCTCCTGTAAAGTTAAGTTGTAATAAAGATCCACCAGAAGTGTATACTGAACCACCGTTACTGTAATAAACCCCTCCCCACTCTATTGGTATTAGTAATTGCGCTTGTAACCTTATACCTAATCGGTCTGTAAAAAAATACTTAGCACCACCTGTAAAACCAAATTCAAATTTTGTACGATTTCCTTTGTCATAACCTGAGTTAACGGAATCAATATTTTGAGGACTGAAAATTGCCATACCAGCTGACATACCACCAAAGGGCACTAAATCTTCATCGTAGTTAAAGTTTTGTAAAAACCCAACTTGAATATGATGAACATTAAAATTTGTGATATATATTTCTGGTGAAAAACGATTGGGTTTAATATTTAAATCTGCATTTTGAAAAGCGTACATGAATTCTATCTGACCTCCAAGAGGATTGATATCAAAATCTACAGTTACTCCATAGTTCCCCGAAGCTTTTAACTTCATATATCCATCATAAAAATTATATTTTGAACCTACTTGGTAACCAGCTTGAGGAGTGATCTCAATTTGAGCATAAGTTGAAACTGCCATAAATAAGGCTAAAGCTGTAAAAAGAAGGTTTTTTTTAATTGTATTCATAAATTGTTGTCCTATAATAAATTAAAATGGTTTGCAGCGAATGATAAAGTAAAGATATTGTTTTCTAGATATAAAAATATAAATTCTTATAAGATTCGGAAAAAAAATTGATAATCAAAAATCAGTCTAAATGTTTATTTAAAATTTTTAGAGAAAATTAACTAGATCATATTTTCTTTTACCCAGATCATACTTGATTTAAAATCAATAAATAGATGTTCTTTTGGTATTAAATCTGGTATGATGTCTATTCGCTCCAACATATATTTTGGTTGTTCTAAAGTATTAACAAGCAATACCTTTTTTCCTTCATTTACCAAATCTATTAACACCTCTTCCATTACATAAAGTCCTGATTGATCCATGTAAGGCATTCGACCCATTCTTATTATAACAGTAGTGGCATTTTTAGGAATTTGTTTTGCTAATGCCTGAAAATCACTTGTTGTACCAAAAAACAGAGGTCCTTTTATATGCTTTATAAAAATTTGTTTTTGAAGATTTTCAGAAATTCCAAATTCATCATCCCAAACTTCTTCTTTTAATGATTTTACGTCCGATCTCTTTGCTGAAATATCTCCAATTATTTTCATAAAAATTAAAGAGGCTATCACTAATCCAATTCCCACTGCATAAACTAAATTCCAAACAGAAGATAAAACTAAAACTACTAGCATAATGGCTACTTCCTGCTTTGGCATATAAGGAATTGCTTTTAGCCCTTTATAATCCATAACACCAATTCCAACTGTTATTAGAATACCTGCTAATACTGCAGCAGGAATTTTGGAAGCAACTGGACCCAGAGCTAATAAGATTAATAATAATAAAATACCAGCAACCATACCTGATAATCTCGTTTTACCACCTGCATTAATATTTACAACCGTTCTTATAGTTGCACCTGCACCCGGAATTCCTCCAAACAATGCTGCTATACTATTCCCAACCCCTTGTCCAATCAGTTCTTTATTTGGCTTGTGTTTTGTTTTGGTCATATTATCTGCTACCACCGATGTCAATAAAGAGTCTATTGCACCTAACAAGGCTAGTGTGAGGGCTGTAAATATATAAGGCGTAATACTGGTTAAGCTAAAATTAGTAAACATTTCTAATTTTGGAATTGGTAATCCGCTTGGAATCTCTTCTATAGGTCGATAATCCAAACCAAATCCAACAGCAATACCGCTCATAACAAACAAAGCAACCAATGTGCTTGGTATTGCTTTAGTAATTCGTTTAAATCCATAAATTATAAAAATTGTTCCTAGAGCTAATATTAATTCTAACCAATTAATATTTGTTAAGGCATTGGGTAACGATTTAATAGTTCCTAATACCCCTGATGAATCTTTACCTGCAAGAGTTTTAGATTCAGTTGCTATTTGCTCGGCAGAAATATCTCCTGCTTTTTTTATAGTTTCTTTAAAATTCTCTAACACTAAAATACCCTCCTCAACTTCATCTAATAATATATTTTTCAATATCACTTCTTCCGCTTTTGGTTTAAACTGTTCTACAAAAGCCTGATCTTCTTTGGGATAATATCCAACTGCAGGTAATATTTGAGTTACTAAAATAATCACCCCAATAGCGGTCATAAAACCTGATACTACTGGGTATGGTATGTATTTTATGTACTTTCCTAATCCTAACAAACCCAAACCAATTTGCATTATTCCGGCTAATAAAAATACTGTTAAAATTGAAGGTAAAGCTTTTTCTATATCTCCATCAAAAGCAGCTAGAATACCTGCAATTACAACCATACTTACGGCGGTCATTGGAGCAGTTGGTCCAGATATTTGGGTGTTAGTTCCTCCAAAAAGTGCAGCAAAAAAACTAATAAATATCGCTCCGTATAAACCTGCACTAGGCCCTAGTCCTGAACTTACACCAAATGCTAATGCTAATGGTAATGCTACTATACCTGCTGTTATACCTCCAAAAAGATCACCCTTAAAGTGCTTGAAATTAAATAGATTTTTCATGATTTTAATTTGATTCAGCGAATATAATAACTAATATTCGCTATTAATAATTTTAAGTTTAAGAAAAAATCATAAAATTAATTTTATTAAATATTCTTTTAAAAATCTCCATAAGAAAAAACAATACTATAATAAATTTTTAAAGACTTATTTTCCTCTTAAAAACATTGAAAATAGCTTATATTTGCCTATTATTTAGATTTAATCTAATTAGATGATAAAAGTTAGTAAAAAAGCAAAGACAAAAATCTCACAACTTATGACCGAAGGCGGTTTTGATGTTAGTGATGATTACGTACGTGTAGGAGTAAAAAGTGGTGGATGTTCAGGTTTATCCTATGAACTAGACTTCGACAATAGCAAAGGAGAAAGTGACAAACTTTTTGAAGATAATGACGTGAAAATCATTATTGATAAAAAAAGTTTTTTATACTTAATCGGTACTACTTTAGAATACAGCGGTGGCCTTAACGGAAAAGGGTTTATTTTTAATAATCCCAATGCAAACAGGACTTGTGGATGTGGAGAAAGTTTCTCTTTATAGCTTAATTGAAAAAAAATTATGGCGAAATTTACTGAAGACGATTTAAAAAAAGACCTTGAAACCAAGGAATACGAATATGGATTTTATACAGATATTGAATCTGAAACCTTTCCCGTTGGTTTAAATGAAGATATTGTTCGTGCAATTTCTAAGAAAAAAGAAGAGCCCCAATGGATGACTGATTGGAGACTTGACGCTTATAAAGCTTGGAAAGAAATGACTGAACCAGAATGGGCAAATGTTAATTACAAAAAACCAGATTTTCAATCTATAGCCTATTACTCTGCTCCAGTATCTATCGATCCTAATAAAACATTAGATGACGTAGATCCAGATCTTTTAGCTATGTATAAAAAGTTAGGTATATCCTTAGATGAGCAAAAGAAAATGAATAATGTGGCAATGGATATTGTTGTAGATTCTGTTTCTGTTGCAACAACATTCAAAAAGACATTGTCCAAAAAAGGCATTATTTTTATGAGTATTTCGGAAGCTATCAAAGAGCATCCAGAACTTGTAAGAAAATATATTGGTACAATTGTACCAACAAAAGATAATTTTTATGCAGCTTTAAATTCGGCTGTATTTAGTGACGGATCTTTCTGTTATATTCCAAAAGGAGTAAGATGTCCTATGGAACTCTCTACTTACTTCAGAATTAATCAAGCAGGAACAGGACAATTCGAAAGAACATTACTTATCGCAGACAAAGGTAGTTACGTAAGTTACCTAGAAGGCTGTACAGCACCAAGTAGAGATGAAAACCAATTACATGCAGCAGTTGTTGAATTAATTGCTATGGATGATGCTGAAATAAAATACTCAACAGTACAAAACTGGTATCCAGGAAATACTGAAGGTAAAGGTGGAGTTTACAATTTTGTTACTAAAAGAGGTCTTTGCGAGAAAAATGCAAAAATCTCTTGGACGCAAGTTGAAACAGGTTCTGCTGTTACATGGAAATATCCTTCTTGTATTCTTAAAGGAGATAATTCAGTAGGTGAATTTTATTCTATTGCAGTTACTAATAATTATCAGCAAGCAGATACTGGAACTAAAATGATTCATCTTGGGAAAAATACCAAGAGTACTATTATTTCAAAAGGAATATCTGCTGGAAAATCTCAAAATAGTTATCGAGGTTTGGTGAAAATTAGTAAAAATGCCAAGAATGCTCGTAATTTTTCACAATGCGATTCTCTGTTAATGGGTAATGATTGTGGAGCGCATACATTCCCATATATAGAAGTAAAAAATAAATCAGCTCAAATTGAACATGAAGCAACTACGAGTAAAATTGGAGAAGATCAAATTTTTTACTGCAATCAAAGAGGTATTGAAACTGAAAAAGCAATTGCCTTAATTGTAAATGGATTTAGTAAAGAAGTATTAAACAAGCTTCCTATGGAGTTTGCTGTAGAGGCGCAAAAATTATTAGAAATAAGTCTTGAAGGTTCTGTTGGATAATTTAAATAAATATTAAAAATGAAAAAAATACTATTTTTTATACTGATCTCAATTATTACATTTTCATGTAAAGAAAATGCAGAAAAAGCATCTGAAAAAGTTGATAAGTTGGATACTGCTGTTGAAATAAATAGTACTGAAGATAAAATATATAGAGGAGACTTTATTTATTTAGGAGATGCTGCGGTTTTAAAAGGAAATAAATTTATTTATGGAGTAACTCTTGACGAAATGGCGACAGAATTAGCTGATAAAGTGAAATCTGTAAAAGAATCAGATTTTGATATGGTTCCTGTAGCTGTGAAAGGAAGTATAAATCGAAAACCTGAGGGTTTAGAAGGTTGGGATGAAATAATAACAATTACTGAAATTGTGTTGGTTGGAAGTAAACCATCAAAAATAGATATAAAACTAGAAGAAAAGAAATAATAACTATGCTGCAAATTAAAAATTTACACGCAGGTGTAGAAAATAAAGAAATTTTAAAAGGTGTTAATTTAGAGGTAAAAGCTGGAGAAATACATGCTATAATGGGACCTAATGGTTCTGGTAAAAGCACCCTCTCTGCTGTAATTTCTGGAAACGAAAATTTTGAGGTAAGCCAGGGTTCGGTTACTTTTTTAAATGAAGATATTTCAGAACTTGATCCTGAGGAAAGAGCTCATAAAGGAGTGTTTTTATCATTTCAATATCCTATTGAAATTCCTGGAGTATCCGTTACAAATTTTATTAAAACGGCCATTAACGAAACCAGAAAAGCTAAAGATTTAGGAGATATGCCTGCCTCAGAAATGTTGAAACTAATTAAGTCTAAAGCAGATTTATTAGAAATTGATAGAAAATTTTTATCACGTTCTTTAAACGAAGGGTTTTCAGGAGGAGAAAAAAAACGGAATGAAATTTTTCAAATGGCAATGCTGGATCCAAAATTGGCAATACTTGATGAAACTGATTCTGGACTAGATATTGATGCTTTAAAAATTGTTGCAAACGGAGTTAACAAATTAAAAAGTAAAGACAATGCGGTTATTATCATCACACATTACCAACGTTTGTTAGATTATATTGTTCCTGATTTTGTTCACGTTTTAATCGATGGAAAGATTGTTAAGTCTGGTACGAAAGAATTAGCCTACGAGCTAGAAGAAAAAGGATACGATTGGATTAAAGAAGAATTAGTTTAAAAATATGAGCTTAAAAAGTAAATTAGTTTCGTCTTATCTTGCTTTCGATGATCATTTGGATGATAATTCACCAATCCATGATATTCGAAAAAAAGCAATTGATACTTTTGAAGAAAAAGGATTTCCCACTAAAAAAGAAGAAGATTGGAAATACACTTCATTAAATGCTATTATTAATAAAGACTATAGTATTTCCTCTAAAGGTGATAAGGAAATTAAATATGAAAAAGTTAGAGAATATTTTTTACATGATATCGATTCTTATAAAGTTGTTTTTATAGATGGTGTTTTCAGTTCTTTTCTATCTGAAACCAGTCATGATGGATTGGATGTTTGTTTACTTTCTTCTGTATTATCAAAAGAAAAATACAAAGCAATCATAGAGGCATATTATAATAAAATAGCTTCAAAAGATAGTATCACTTCTCTTAATACCGCTTTTGCAAAAGAAGGTGCTTATATTAATATTCCAAATAATAAAGAAGTAGATAAGCCTATTGAAATTATAAATTTTTCAACAGGAAATGAAACTGCTTTAATGATGCAACCTCGGAATTTAATTATCGTTGGCGAAAATGCTCATGTTCAAATTATAGAAAGACATCAAAGCTTATCCGATAATGCTGTATTTACCAATTCAGTTACAGAGATTTTTGCTGAAAAACGTGCGTATCTAGATTTCTATAAAATTCAGAATGACAAAGAAAACGCCTCTTTAATAGATAATACTTTTATCCATCAAGAACAGAATACGAATTGTAATGTTCATACATTTTCGTTAGGTGGTAAAATAACTCGGAATAATCTTAATTTTTCTCAAAATGGAGAGCATTGTGATTCTACCCTAAAAGGTGTAACTATTTTAAAAGACAAACAGCATGTAGATCACAATACCTTAGTCAATCATATTTCACCAAACTGTGAGAGTCATCAAGACTACAAAGGTTTATATGCAGACTCTTCAACAGGTGTATTTAATGGGAGAGTGATCGTTGAAAAAGAAGCTCAAAAAATAAATGCTTTTCAGCAAAACAATAATATATTAATTGATGATAATGCAACTGTAAATGCAAAACCTCAATTAGAAATTTTTGCGGATGATGTTAAATGTTCTCATGGATGCACCATTGGTCAATTTGATGAAGATGCCCTGTTTTATTTGCGCTCTAGAGGTATTGGCTTAAAAGAAGCGCAAGCATTATTAATGTATGCTTTCGCAAATACAGTGTTAGAAACTGTAAAAATTCCTGAATTAAAAAGACGCATCAATAATCTTATTGCAGAAAAAATTGGTGTAAATATTGGATTTGATATTTAAAATTAATCACGAAATAATGGAGTTTGATGTTCAAAAGATAAGACAAGACTTTCCCATACTTTCAAAAAAAGTTAATGGATATCCCTTAGTCTATTTTGACAATGCTGCTACTTCTCAAAAGCCTCAAGTGGTAATTGATAGTATTGTCGATTATTACAGTAACTATAATGCAAATATTCATCGTGGAGTTCATACACTTTCTCAAGTGGCTACGGATGCTTATGAATTATCTAGACAGAAAATTAAAAAACACTTTAATGCCGCAAAGGATTGCGAAATAATTTTTACTTCTGGCTGTACTCATGGAATTAACATAGTAGCTTCTGGTTTTTCCTCGCTTTTAAAAAAAGGAGATGAAATTATTGTTTCTGCTATGGAACATCATTCAAATATTGTTCCTTGGCAAATGCTTTGTGAAAAAACCGGAGTACTATTAAAAGTAATTCCCATGAATGAAGATGGGGAGTTAATTATTTCCGAATATGAAAACTTACTGTCCAATAACACAAAAATAGTTTTTGTCAATCATGTTTCAAACTCATTGGGAACCGTTAATCCAATTAAAGAAATTATTGATAAAGCTCATCAAAAAGGAGCTGCAGTTTTAATTGATGGTGCTCAAGCAACATCTCATTTAATACCAGATTTTCAAGAATTAGATGTCGATTTTTATGTGACATCTGCACATAAAATGTGCGGCCCAACTGGTGTTGGTATTCTTTATGGTAAGGAAGAGTGGTTAAAAAAACTTCCTCCATACCAAGGTGGTGGTGAAATGATTAAAGAAGTTACTTTCAAAAAAACAACTTACGCAGATTTACCTCATAAATTTGAAGCAGGTACCCCTAATATTTCAGCTGGTATAGCTTTTGGCATTGCTATTGATTATTTAAACACTATTGGTTTAAAGAAAATTGCAACTTATGAAAATGAGTTACTGACTTATGCAACAGATCAACTTATGAAAGTTGAAGGAATGAAAATCTATGGTACTTCTAAAAATAAGGTAGCTGTTATTTCATTTAATATAGGATCTATTCATTCTTATGACATTGGTACTATTATTGATAAATTAGGAATTGCAGTAAGGACGGGTCAACATTGTACACAACCCATTATGGATTTTTATAAAATTTCAGGAACTGTTAGAGCATCATTTGCATTTTATAATACAAAACAGGAAATTGATATATTTATAAAAGCTATTAAAAAAGCTAAAATGATGTTGTCATAATTAAAAACATGAAACGAGCATTTAATCTTTTTTAAAACTCAAAGAAATTTAGGATACATGAAATCCAATAATAAAATAGGGACATGAAATACACTATTGCTTTACGTATTCTATTATTTTCATTAATGATCATTTCTTGTAAAGAGACAAAAAAAACAATAAAAGTTTCTTCTAATGAATTTTATTCTGGGAAATATGAAATAAAAAGTCTTAACGGAAATGAATTATCCGGTACATTAAGTTTTACAATTGAAACTTCAGAAAATAAAATTTCAGGAAAAACTAATTGTAATAATTATTTTGGAAACTATACAGTTTCTAATACTAATGAACTTAAAATTGGACCATTAGGGGCTACTAAAATGTATTGTGAAGAAAAGGTTATGAAAGCTGAAAGAGAATTATTTAAAGCATATAACGATTCAAAAACATTTAGTTTTGACGGAAAAATGCTAACATTATTTAATGAAGAGGGAACTCTTTTAATTCGTGCTTATAAAATGAGCAAATAAAAATTATGATGACGATTGAATTAATACAAGATGAGATTATTGATGAATTTTCAATGTTTGATGATTGGATGCAAAAATATGAGTATATGATTGATCTAGGAAAATCATTGCCTTTAATTAGTGAAAACAATAAACTAGAAGATCGTTTAATAACAGGCTGCCAATCTAAAGTTTGGTTAGATGCGGAACTAATTGATGGTAAAATAAATTATACAGCTGATAGTGATGCTATTATTACCAAGGGAATCATTGCAATTTTATTACGTGTTTTCTCTAATCAAACACCAAATGACATCTTAAATTCGAACACCAATTTTATTGATAAAATTGGATTAAAGGAACATCTTTCACCAACGAGAGCTAATGGATTGTTGTCTATGATCAAACAACTTAAAATTTATGCGTTAGCCTTTCAGACTCAAATTAATAAATAATGACTAAAGAAGTGAAATTGAATTCAGAGGAATTAGGTGAGAAAATAGTAAAAGTGATTAAAACTATCTTCGATCCGGAAATTCCTGTAGACATCTATGAACTAGGACTTATATATGATGTATTTGTCAATGAAGATTATGGAGTAAAAGTATTAATGACATTAACAACTCCCAATTGCCCGGTTGCCGAATCCTTACCTTTAGAAGTAGAAGAGAAAATTAAATCTATCAGTTTTGTTACTGATGCAGAAGTAGAAATTACGTTTGATCCACCTTGGAGTCAGGACTTAATGAGCGAAGAAGCGAAACTAGAATTGGGAATGTTATAAATGCAAGAAGAAATAAAAAATAGAGTTACAGAAAGTAAGTTGATTACTTTTGATCTTGAGGATTTTTATCCAGAAGGGATTAGAATAGAACTTGATATTTCTCAATTTTTATTTGAAGGTATGCTACTTAAAGAAAAAGATTTTAGAGCCTCCGTAAACAAGCATAATTGGGAGCAATATAAAGATAGTTATGTTGCTTTAACAAATACTAATGACGCGCTAGTTCCTGCCTGGGCATTTATGTTATTAACAACACATTTGACTCCGATGACTAAAAGAGTTTCTATTGGTAATTTAAAACAATTAGAGATTTCTAATTTTAATAAAATCATAGAGGATTTAGATGTGTCAAATTATACGGATAAACTCATTATTATTAAAGGTTGTTCGAACAAACCAATACCAGAAAACACCTATCTGCAATTAATACAAAAATTACAACCTGTAGTAAAGAGTCTTATGTATGGAGAAGCATGCTCTTCTGTTCCTCTTTACAAAAGAAAATCAAGAAAGTAACACTTTATCTTGATCGCTTGATCATATAATTAAGAATACTTTATAGACTTTTTTGATGATTTATACTATGTTAATTTTTATTCTTAAAGAAGAAAAAAAACTCATAAAGTTGAGAAATTTATTTATTTTACTTAAATTAGGGTTTGTTTTTACTAAAACTCACAAAATTAAAATATTAAAACTACTTTTATTATTTATTGTTTTTATTGCTTTTGGGCGTAAAGGAATAAAAACTGATGATCAAAATAAGACAAGTGATAGCAGCTTCTACCAACAATCTATGGGAATCTCTATGTATCCTACTACAAGTAAGATTTTTGATAATTTAATCTCCATTACTCCTGAAAATAAAGATTTAATTATTAAACAATTCTCATAACGCAATTCATATTTTTACAAATAAATTATCAATCAAAAAAAAACAAATGATGAAAAAAATACTACTATACACTTTTTTACTAATATCTTTTATTGGTTTTTCTCAAGACGAAGCCGAAGAAGGAGAAGGAGGTTGGAACAAATCAGGTAAAATTACTTTATTGATTAATCAATCTGCTTTCTTGAACTGGCAACCTGGAGGAGATAATAGTTTTGCAGGTAATTTAAACCTTAATTACGATCTTAATTACCAGAAAGGAGATTGGACTTGGGATAATAAAATTTTAGCTAGCTATGGTTTGACTAATAATAAACAAGAAGATGCCTCTTCTGCTAGACAAAAAGATTTAGGTTATAGAAAAACAGATGATCAACTTATATTAAACTCTACTCTTGGTAAAAAAATAAATGGTTTTTGGAGTGCTTCATTTTTTATGAATTTTAACAGCCAGTTTCAAGATGGATTTGATTATGAAGATGATTTTATAGATCAAAACCCTACTTTTAGTAATGAAGACTTTCCCACATCTGGTTTTTTAAAACCAGCATATTTGAGTTTTGGACCTGGTTTATTATGGAAGAAAAATGACGATTTAAGTGTTAACTTTTCACCATTAACTCCTAGATTTACTTTTCTTGGTGGTGAGGTATTTACATATAATAATGACGATCCAAACGCTGTTTATTACCAATCAAGTAATGATGTTCAAACTTACGGAGTAGCTCCAGGAGAATCTTACTTATTTGAGTTTGGTTTAAATATAAGGGCATATTATAAATTCGATATTATGAAAAATATAAATATGGAAAATATTTTTAATGTATTTTCTGACTACTTAGATAAACCTCAAAATATAGATATTAATTATACAATGAATTTGGTAATGAAAATAAATGATGTGTTCTCTACTAATTTAACTTTCCAAACTATTTATAACGATAATTCTTATTCAGGATTTCAAATTAGAGAAGTATTTGGTTTAGGAGTAAATGTAAATTTATAATCAATAGTTGTTTTATTAAAAAAGCCTATTTCAATATTGAAGTAGGCTTTTTTAATATGTAATTATCTAATCTTCTTCTGTGTAATCTTCATATAAAAATTGATTGTAAGGAAATCTTTTTATGTGCAACTCTTTTACTTTATCATAAACTATTCTTTTAAATTCTTCTATATTTTCTTTTTTTAAAGCCGAAATAAAAATTGCTCCCCCATTTTCATTATTCATCCAAGTTTGTTTCCAATCGTCAAGACTATAATGAGCTTTCGTTCTTTCAGTAATTAAATCATCATCTTCTATTACTTCATGTTTATAGGAATCAATTTTATTAAAAATCATTACACAGGGTTTATCCGATGCATTTATTTCTCCTAATATTTTTTCTACAGAAGCAATGTGGTCTTCAAAAGAAGGGTGAGAAATATCAACCACATGCAATAATAAATCAGCTTCTCTTACCTCATCTAATGTGCTTTTAAAAGATTCTACCAATTGGGTAGGAAGTTTTCTAATAAAGCCAACTGTATCACTCACTAAAAAAGGAAGATTTTTAATTACAACTTTCCTTACAGTAGTGTCTAATGTTGCAAAAAGTTTGTTTTCTGCAAATACGTCAGACTTACTAATAACATTCATTAAAGTAGATTTTCCAACATTGGTGTAACCAACCAAAGCAACACGAATTAGTGAGCCACGGTTACCTCTTTGAACCAACATTTGCTTATCTACTTTTTGTAATTTCTTTTTTAATAAAGATATTCTATCCCTAACAATCCTTCTATCAGTTTCAATTTCTGTTTCACCAGGTCCACGCATTCCAATTCCTCCTTTTTGTCTTTCAAGGTGAGTCCACATTCCTGTTAAACGAGGTAGTAAATATTGGTATTGTGCTAATTCTACTTGAGTTCTTGCGTAACTTGTTTGAGCTCGTTGTGCGAATATATCTAATATGAGGTTGGTCCGATCAAGAATTTTACATTCCAGTATTTTCTCTATATTTCGTTGTTGAGCAGGAGATAATTCATCATCAAAAACAACCAATCCAACTTCATGTTTTTCGATGTACTCTCTAACTTCTTCTATTTTACCAGATCCTAAAAAAGTTTTAGAATTTGGGCTTTCCATCTTTTGAACAAATCGTTTTAAAACCTCTCCACCTGCAGTATAGGTTAAAAACTCTAATTCATCCAGATATTCATTGGATTTATCTGTGTTTTGTTTTTGAGTAATTAAACCAATGAGTACTGCTTTTTCGTAATCTATACTCGACTTTTCAATCATAAATTTTAATTATGAAGCAAAGGTACAAAAGACATTCCCTAAAATAAATTTTTATATTATCCCTGTTCAAACACAATGTAAAAAAACATATATCAAAATAGTTGTTAAATATTATTAAAATTGTATTTTTAACTTCAATATTTTCTTTAAATAAAGAACAATGAAAAAACTACTAATATTATCACTTATTTCTTTGTTATCTTTTTTTGAAATTAGCGCCCAAATAGAATTTAAAGTGATTACTAGTGTTGAATCTATAGTCCCAAATGGTGTTGGAAGATCAAGAATTATTAGTGCTAACGAAGATAAAGATTATAAAGAATTCACTTCAACCCAAACGGAAAACGATAAAACTAGAAATAAATCTGATAGAGCAGAAATTAGGGTTAAAGATTTTGATGAAACAAAATTATTAAATTTTTATAATATTGGTGGAATTAGATTTCAAAATATTGCTGCTAACGACGCCTTAATTACTTCAAAAATAAATACTATGATAGAGGAGGGTTGGGAGTTAGCTTTTGTAAATAGTGCCGTAGAAAGTGAATGTGGAAAAGGAGATGGACAAGGAATATTTATAACACGCTATATTTTCAAAAGAAATAAATAAATTTCGACGATTAAAAGTTCTGTTCTCTACTGATAACGTTTAAAAAACCTACTATAAATAACAAAATAACCAACAAAATTAATTTTATGAAACAAACAACTACCCTCTACTCTTTATTTGGGTTTTTAAAAAGCTTATCCTCACAATTATTCTTTATATTTATCTTACTATTTTGCCTTAACTCTTTTGCGCAAGGACCAGGTTGTCCAAATGTAAATGCCGGTGGAAATATAGAATTAGATTGTGATCAGCCTTGTACAGACCTTTCGGCAACATTTCTTCAAACTGGTGAAACATCAAGTTATGAAGTAGCGCCAATAGATTACAATCCTCCTTTTCCATCAACTGGTGGGACTCCAATATCTGTAAATACAGACGATGTTTGGTCAGACCCCATACCATTACCATTTGATTTTTGCTTCTATGGAGGCACCTATTCAGAAATATTAATTGGTTCAAATGGTGTAATTACTTTTGATCTGGTGAATAATGAGCCTAACGGTTTTTGTGATTGGAGTTTTAGCGACCCCATACCGAGTAACAATTTATTTAGTACTACTATATTTGGACCTTATATGGACATAGATCCATCTATCGGTGGTTCTGGAATCATAAACTATACTATTTTTGGAGAAGTTCCTTGTAGAACGATGGTAGTTAACTTTCCTGTAATACCTTATTTTAGTTGTCAAGAGTTAAATATGACTACTCAAATAGTAATTTATGAAACAACCAATGTTGTTGAAATTTACCTAGAGAATAGGTCTGATGCTTGTTCTAACTGGAATAGTGGTAATGCAGTTATTGGTTTACAAAATCAAAATGGTACAGATGGTATTTCAGCACCAAATAGAAATACAGGAAATTGGTCAGCTAATAATGAAGCATGGAGATTTACACCCAATGGAAATAGTAATGTAGCATTTTCTTGGTTAAATGAAAACAATGAAGTAATAAGTACAGATCCAATTATAAATGTTTGTCCTACCGATGAGGTAACAACTTATACTGCACAAGCAGTATATACAAACTGTAATGGAGATGAAATTATTGAAAATGACGAGGTTATCGTAACATTTAGCGGTGGTTTTATCATTGACTTAGGAGGAAATCAAGAATTTTGTGATGAAGAAAGTTACACAATTACTGCAGATTTAACAATTGCAAATCCAGCAGATGCAACTTTTTTATGGAGTAACAACGAAACTACTCAATCGATAACTGTAACAGAAAGTGATATTTATACAGTTGAAGTTACTTTTGGTAATTGTACTTTATCAGATAGTGTTACTTTAAGTTTCGGAAACAGTCCCTTAATAAATTTAGGTGAAGATATAGAAACTTGTTTTGAAAACGATATAGTTTTGGACGCTACACCTTCAAATATGGATCCAAACGATGTAACTTATCTTTGGAATACGGGAGCTACTAGTCCTAGCATAATTGTGACCGAGATAGGAAATTATTCAGTTATGGCTTCTTTTGGCAATTGTGAAGTTGAAAATTCAATTACAGTTTCAGGAAGGACAGATTTAAATGTTAGTGTTAACGATGACTTTAAATCCTGTATAGGAGAAGAATGGACTTTAACAGCTACTACTAGTGAAGAAGAAGTCAATTACCAATGGTATCTAAATGGGGATTTAATTGTGGGGGAAACTAATAGCACAATTACTTTTGTAGTAGGTGATAATTTCTCTGGTAATGAAAACTACTCAGTTGTAATTAGTAGAGGAACTTGTTTAGGAACTGATGACGTAAATATTGAATTATATAATGTTTCTAATTGTGTAATAACTCAAGGTATCTCTCCTGATGCAACCCCGGGGTTTAATGACTATTTAGATTTAGAGTTTTTAAGTGATCGTGTTGGTGGTATTACAAACCTTCAAATATTTAACCGATATGGAACCATCGTTTTTAATAAAAACAATTACATAAACGAATGGAAAGGACAAGATAAAAATAAACGAGAACTACCAACAGGTACCTATTATTATGTAATAGAATTTGCAAGTACAGATGATGTTTATGGCGATCAAACAAGTGGATGGATTTATTTAAATAGAACCGGAAATTAAATTTAAAACTCTTTTCTAACTACCTAATAGTTACATATGAAAAAAATATATATAATACCAATAATTCTCGGACTACTAATTGTCTTCCAAGAAGCAAGCGCGCAACAAGACCCGCAGTACACACAATACATGTACAACTTAAACGTAATTAATCCTGCCTATGCCGGATCTAAAGAAAGCTTATCCATTACAGCTCTTTATAGAAACCAATGGTCTGGTATTGCTGACAATCCTAAAACATTTACTTTTTCAGCGCATTCTCCTTTTGGAGATAAAGTGGGATTAGGAATCTCGGCCATAAAAGATCAATTAGGTCCTGTATCAGAATCTAATATTTATGCAGATTTCTCGTATACTATTGATTTAGGGAAAGCTCTTAAATTAGCATTTGGTGTTAAAGCAGGAGCTACTTTTCATGAGGTAAGCCTAACAGACTTAGAATTACAAGACCCCAACGATCCATTCTTTTCTGAAAACATTCAAAGTACGTATGCCAATGTGGGAGCTGGTTTATTCTTATACACTGATAATTTCTATTTAAGTGTATCTGTCCCTAACTTTTTACAATCTGTCCACTTAGACGAAACACTTGCGGGGGAAGCAATTAAATATGGTAACGAAACCGGTCACATCTTTACAACTGCAGGATATGTTTTCCAGTTAGGAGAAAACGTAAAATTAAAACCTTCTGCAATGGTAATAGCTCCATTTGATGCGCCTTTATCCTTTGATTTAAATTTAAATACGTTGTTGTATGAAAAGTTTGAATTAGGAGCTTCGTATCGATTAGATGATTCTTACAGTGCATTGGTTGGTTTTCAAATCAATCCTAATATTCGTATAGGATATGCTTACG